>DATNQN010000083.1 GCA_036703985.1 Leptolyngbyaceae cyanobacterium | reverse complement strand
GATGGGGGGATGGGGAGATGGGGAGATGGGGAGATGGGGGGATGGGGAGAAAGAAGAGGTGAAGATGAATTCATTGTCTCAATCCTGACTTCTGAATTCTGACTCCTGACTTTATCCTTCAGACTTCATCCTTTTGCCTTTCCCCCTGCCCCTTCCAACTAAAGATTTAAAGAATATTTGAAAATATATGTCAACAATCCCTCAACTTAGTGTATAAAGGAGTTGAGAATAATTCGCATTTAATAGTTGTGACTCGGATGGAGCAATCAAGTCTGAATCCGCTTGCTAGACAAGTGGTGGGTATATCTCGTGCCGATCGCTGGCAAGCCTATCAAAGACTAAAATCGCTAGAAATCCCCTGTTGGTGTGAAAAGCAGGGTTGCTTACAGGTAGAGGTGAACAGCCCCCTGGCAGCAATCCAAGTGTGGAGCGTAATGCAGCAGTTTAGCTGCTCTCGTCAACAACTAGTAACTTGGCTTAATTGGTGTTGGCGGCAGAAAAGATAACTAGAGTTTGCTCTACTTCTGGGGAGATGAATTAGTTTTTAATTGAAAATAATTTTGAATAGGTGAGAAAACAAGCAACATGGGCAAACATAAATATTCTCAAAAATCAGATTTCCGTTTGGAAGGACGTTTAGTGGGTTTTGTGGTGGAAGATGGCTACAAAATCAAGCAGATGAAACTCGCTACCGCAGAAGGGGAGGTTATCCTCAAAATGGCGAAAGAAGCAAGAGCTTCTTTATACCGCCAGTTGTTGATGCTGGGAGACTGGGTAGAAGTGACGGGGGAGAAAAAGCTGGATAAAGACGGGGAGGAATCGAAACTCAAAGTTTATCAAGTTATGCCTAAAACACCTGCTGTTACAGCACCAGCTGCTTGCCAACAAAATGTTTCTCCCACCAAAGAAAAGCCTGCCAAAGTGCAGGCTTGTATTTTAGTGTGTCAAAAATCTGACTGTTGTAAGCTAGGGGCTAAGCAAGTTTCTCAGGCGTTAGAGGAAGGGTTGCGCGATCGCGGTTTGCAAGACCAAGTTAAAGTAAAAGGAACAGGCTGCATGAAACAGTGCAAAGCTGGGCCAAATATTGTGATGCCTGATAAAACTCGCTACCGCCGAATCGATGCTAGAGATGTGCCTGAATTACTAGATAAGCATTTTGAACAGGAAGAAGTTATACCAAAAGAAGCAGTGCCAGAACTGGTCAATGTGGGGTAATCTAATTAAAATCTGCAATTAAAACCTGCCTTTTGCGATAGAGAGGCGAATCGAGATGACAAATAGCCCTACTCCAGATCGTCAGTCATCTGACAAATCTCCTTTGGGATTTGATGAATTTATTGGAATTCTGGTTGCCTTCAGTACGATCGGCACGATATTTTTTTGGGTAACATCTCGCAAGCCAGAAGTATTTAACTTCAAAAATTTTCAAACACCTGCGCTCGTTGCACCGACAAGGGAAGAGCCTAAACTAGTAACGCCGACCAGAGAAGTTCCTTCTCCTGTAAAATCAAATGCGATCGCACCCACTCAGACAGTAGAGCGATCGATCGTACCCAGACAATCAGCGATCCGCACCCAACCAAAAGTTGCACCAGTACCCATACCCGTAGCGCCCCCACGAAAAAAGGCTGTTGAACCAGTTGGATTTCAAGATGTTTCTCACAAATACTGGGCGCATCCTTTCATCATCTCTCTTCAAAAACAGGATATTGTCAATGGTTTACCGGGTGGTTATTTCAAACCGAATCAACCATTAACTCGTTCTGAATTTGCCGTCATGCTGGCATCAGCTTTTAATCCAAAAAATAGTAAAAATAACGAAAAATTTAAGGACATTCCTACTAATTTTTGGGCAACTCCAGCAATTAGCAAGGCAAGCGGAAGCGGATTTTTAGAAGGTTATCCAGGTAATATTTTTAGGCCAAAACAATCTATACCTAGAGTGCAAGCGATCGTAGCTTTAGCCAATGGATTGAATTTAAAAACACCGGTTAATCCGGATAAAATTTTAAAAAATAAATATAAGGATGCCGCTCAAATTCCTGCCTATGCTAAAAAAGCTGTTGCCGCAGCTACTCAGGCAGAGTTAATAGTCAATCATCCCAATCCCCAAATGTTAAAGCCTAACCAAAAAGCTACTCGTGCTGAAGTAGCAGCTTTGGTTCATCAAGCTTTAGCAAAACAGGGAAAAGTACAAAAAGTTAATTCCAAATTTGTAGTTAAACCTTGATGGTTTAGTTTATTAAAACTTTCCGATTCTGGAGTAAAAATTCAGGATTGTACAAATTCACTTGCTTGAGTGTCAAAAATGTTTCCCCTTGCTCCCTGCGATGAAAAGTAAAAGTATAGCTAGAGACTAGGGGAAGAAGGGTCTAGAATCAAGGCTTTCAGCAATTAAGAATGCCTTAATCGACTCTCAATACTGCTCGGTTAAGCAAATTTGTACTCTGTAGGGGCGAAGCAAACGGAGCAGAAAATCTAGGGTTTCAGCAATAAATTGTTGCCCTAATGCTTCGCCCCTAACCTCCCCCAAATTAAAAATTTGGAGGAGGAATGCGGGGCGGATTAGGTTCAACCGTCGAGTAAGCTAGTACGATTTCGTCCGGATTTTTTAGCTTGATAAAGTGCAGTATCGGCTGCGGCAATTAATGCTGTTAAACTAGAATTGGAATGAGGAATAACTGCCGCTACTCCTAAACTGAGCGTGACGCATCGATCGGGTGATTGGGAATGAAAGATGCTTAAATCTTTTACTTGTAAGCGAATTTGTTCGGCAATTTCCCAAGCTTCTTTTAAGAGCGTATTAGGCAAAATGACTGCAAACTCCTCTCCTCCATAACGCGCAACTAAATCTGCCGGGCGCTGTATTACGGAACTGATGGCACGCGCAACTTGTTGAAGACAAGCGTCTCCCGCTTGATGTCCGTAAGTATCGTTATAAAGTTTAAAATGATCTACATCGCACAAAATTAGAGATAAAAAACTTTGCTTTTCTAGCAATAAATTCCATTGTTGAGCGAGATAGCGATCGAAACGATGGCGATTCGCCACCCCAGTCAATCCATCGCGAGCGGAAAGTTCTTGCAGTTCTCGATTAGCGGTTTCTAATTGAGTGTATAATTCACCTTGATGGATGGCGATCGCAGCTTGGGTAGCCAACTGAGTTAAAAAGTTGATGTCGCTCTGACGCCACTGCCTGGGATGGCGACATTGGTGAGCGATTAATAAACCCCACATTTGTTCTTGATAGGTGACTGGGACGACTAAGTTTGCTTTGATCTCGTATTTAGTTAGCATATTAAAATAGCACTCGCTTAAATTAGCGTTGCTAACATCTTCGATCGCTTTAATTCGTCCTTGACTGTAAGATTTTACATAATGTTTTCGGAAACAAGGATCGTCGATTTTTTCCCCTAAAATAGAAGGACATCCCACTCCCACCGATTCTACCACTACCTCTCCACTCCAATCTGGAGCGAAGCGATAAAGAATTACGCGATCGGCTTGGAGAAAATGTCTGATTTCGTTAGCCGTCGTATTCAGAATATCGCTGATGTTTAAAGATTGGCGAATTTTCTGGGCTATTTCCGTAACTAACTTTTCTTTTTTTGCTTGCTGTTTCAGTTCTTCTTTAAGATTTTCGTATTCTAAAATCTTTTGCAACAATTCTTGTTGCGTTACGTTGAAAATTGGGCTGTTTTCGTGGTGGTCATTTGTGACGTTTAATGGCAATAAAGTGGTTTGAACATCTTCTAAGGAAGTAGCAGACATCGAAACAGAATGATGAATATTTTGCAAGGGAGAAATTTCTAGATAGTTTTGGTTTTTTTTATCAGTATTATTCCCATTTGGATTGCACAACAAATAAACAATTGCTTGCGTGCTGGGCAACGGTATACTAATTAAATAACCCTGCGCTTCATTACATTCAATTGAATTCAAAAAATCCCATTGTTCTTCATTTTCTATTCCTTCCCCCACCACTTTTAAATGCAGACCTTTTCCTAAGGCGACAATTGCTTTAACAATCGCAGCGTCGTGAGGATTATTGACCACATCTTGCACGAAAGACTTATCAATTTTCAGCGTATCGATCGGAAACATTTTGAGGTAACTCATAGCAGAATGTCCCGTGCCAAAATCATCGATCGCAATTTGGACTCCCAGTTTTTTGAGCCTTTGTAGCATCGCAATGGTACGCTTGGGATCGTACATTGCCGTACTCTCCGTAATTTCTAATTCTAAGTAGTGCGGCTCCATTTGGGTATCTTGGAAAATTTGAATTATTTTGTCAGCTAAATCATCTTGTTGAAACTGACGGGCTGAAATATTTACGCAGATTTTGACGGGCGAACATCCTGCCATTCGCCAAGCCCGATGTTGAAGGCAAGCAGTTCGCAATACCCATTCTCCAATGCCATTAATTAGGCCGGTTTCTTCTGCTAGGGGAATGAATCGTTGGGGATTAACTAAACCTAAGCCTGGATGCTGCCAGCGAATTAAGGCTTCCATCCCGACTACTTTTTTAGTTGCTAATTCTACTTGCGGTTGATAATAAATTACGAATTCATCTCTGGCTAAAGCTTTGTGTAAATCCACTTCTAGCATCAGATGTTCTAAGTCTCTATTATTAATCGAACGGGAGTAAAAGTGATAAGAGTTTTTCCCTTGTTTTTTGGCTTGGTACAGGGCAGTTTCTGCGTGCTGAAGTAAGACATCTGCCATTTCACCGTCATAAGGTGCGATCGCAATTCCTAAAGTAGCGGTTAAATATATTTCTTGACCTTGCAAAGAAAATGGTATTTTAAAGACCTGAAGAATTTGTTGGCAAATCGAAGTAAGTTCCTGAATTGTTTCAATTTCAGGCAATAATATCGTAAATTTATCTCCATGCCAGCGAGCCAGTACGGGTGGTAAGATGTTTTTGTTGTGAGCGATCTGCTGATTTTGATAAGTTTGTAGGGTGGATTGCAATCTACTGACAACTAACTGCAATAAATAATCTCCAGTGGCATGACCGAATGTTTGATTAATTGTTTTAAATCTCGCTAAATTTAAAATAGCTACGGCTAAAATTTTTCCCTGTTGTCGTGCATTAATTACAGATAAAGCTAACTGTTGATTAAATAGTTTCCAATTGGGTAAGTTTGTCAGTACATCATGGGATGCGTGATGAGAAATCATTCTTTCTACCCAATTTTGGGTAATTGCTATGTAGAGGTGAACCCCCAAACGTTGTGCTAATTTGAGATGATTTTTACTCCAGTCGGGAGTTTGTCGTTTGATTTCGCACCAAGCGTTGAATGATTGGCGGGGAATTTGATTGCGAGAATCGGTGTTCGACCTACCCGCCCATAATGTTTCGATTTGTCGTTCTTGACGGAAAATGCTTAAACAGCCGACGCCTTGGTTGCGATATCGCAGGGGAATTAATAATATTGAGTGCATTGAAGCGGCGCTAAAGGCTTTTGCAATGTTTTCTAGATCGGGTTGAGAAGCAAAATCGGCGATCGTATAAATATGAGGTAATCCTTCTCGGTGATGAGATACGCGATCGAATTCCTCTGATTTGCTAACTGTTTGGTTTAAATTGGACGTGAGTCCGTTCGCCAAGCGTGGCGTTAGCCATATCGCTTTTTGCCAAATGCTACTTTCTTCTGGCTGTAGTCCGACGGGCTGTTTTCCAAAGGTATAAATTTGCACTTGTTCGCCCATGTTCTTTGGGACGATGTAAAGGCGACCGCCATCTCCTTGCAAAGCCTGCACGGTTTCTTTTAAGATTGTTGGCCAAATTTCCGCTTGATTGCCGGGATTTTCTAATAAATCGTTAATTTGATAGATAAAAGCTTCTTGTTCTGCTTGCTGCTTGGCTTGGCTGATTAAAGTAGCTTGGGCGATCGCGATCGACAACTGATTGGTTAAAAGCTGCACCGTCTGTAATTCAGGCTCGGAAAAGTGGCGCGGTTGGCTGTGGTGAGCTACTAACAACCCCCAAAGCTGATTTTGGTAAAAAATCGGGATGCTCATCGATGACAGCACGCCCATTGCCAGCAAGTATTGAATGTGACAGGGATCGACGGGTGCATATTGGGAATGGTTGTTAAACTCGCTTTGTCCTACTTCGGTACTATCTATAGAATGGAAGGTTTTCCATTTGGCTGCTACGTCAACGATCACTCGTTGTCTTCCTTTGGCAAATCGCAAACGAGCATGAGGAGGAATGTCATTGGCGGGAAAGTGCAAGCCTAATAGAGATGGCAAATGTTCGGTATCTACTGACTCGGCAACCACTTCTCCCGTATCGTCATTGGCAAATTGGTAAATTTTTACGCGATCGATCGACAAAAACAAGCGAATTTTCTCGACAATTACGCTCAATACTTCTTTTAAGTCTAAAGAACTATTAATACAGTTAGTAATTTCACTTATCAATTGCTGACGATCTAGAATTGGGTGTAACATATTGCCAAGTATACTGCCCTGAATAGAGTTGGCAGGCAAAATATTTTTTGCGACGCTATTCTTAGGGTCGCATAATTACTACCGTTTTGGACAAAATTTTAATAGATATTACTGAATATTAAAGTTTAATTATCAATTGTAAACATCTATAATTTTCCAGTTATATTTTTTATTAATTTCCATCAAAATCTGTAATAGAAAGATAATTAAGGGCGGCTGTTTCCCGTGCGCTAAATATAAAATTAATTAACTACCTATTGATTTTTAGCTCGGACAATGTATAAACAAATCGAAGCGTAGAGACGCTTTCTAAAACATCTCTACGCTTACCAAAATTAGCTACATTAAATTATTGTTCGGAGTTAGAACTTTCCGGCTGTTCTTGATTGTTTTCACTTCGATCGGGAGAAGTTTGAGTTTCGGTTTCCTGCTGTTGAACGGGAGGTAGATTTATATTAACGTTAGGGGTTGATGTCGATGAATTTCGATCGGAAGATTCTGGGGAAGATGGTTGGGGAACGGGAACGACTTCTTTTGTTTTCTCGATCGTTCGGTCAATAATCGTAGTATCTTGTTGTTTTGTAGGAGCCGGAGACTCGTTGCGCTCTGGTACGGGAACGGGTATGATTTGAGTAGCAGGTGCGGTGTCTCTAACTCCTCCTACTTGTTGATTGAGAAAATAAACAATACCCCCCACTATAGCAGCACCTGTAATTAAAGCTAAAGCCAAACTCATCGTGATGCCACTAGTTGGTGTTCGATTATCAGGAGTTACATAACTATCTCTTTGTTCTTCCATTAACATTTGGGAATTTCTGCCTTCCCGATAACCAGCACGATAGGCAGCTTCATCAGCAAATTTGTCAGTATTATTAACAGGCATATTGGAATCGCGGTGGTTTGGATTAGACATATGTTTTGATAGGACTCGTTTTTTTATGGATAAAAAGAAAGCTGTTTTTGTATTTAAGAAATTAGTCTTATTCAGGTATTACCTGTTCGACTTAATCTCCCATAACAAGCAATCTTTTCTTGTTATGTCTAAATTAACCGCTTACCTTGCTAAAACCGATCTGTCTGGGGAAGGTTTTTCAATTTAGCTTTAATTAAGCCGATAGAGTTAGTCATCATACTTAAGATTTATATCAATAGGGTTAACTCATTTTTTTGCACTAATATCTCACAACCTCGTAAATACAGCGCTTTTCAGATCGTCGAGGTAGAAAAGAAACCCGGTTTCTTGAAGAAACCGGGTTTCTGAGTTTTACTTTACATAAAGAAAACACGCTATATTTTTAACTGTAATATTTTAAGCGGTTTGTAATTCCGCTCGTGATTCGTCTATGGCTTTAAAATACCAGTAGAGATTGGCAACCGCTAAGTCTGAAGCTTGTTGTAAATTAGCTGGTACTAAAGTTTTATAACCAGCAGATGTAGCTTGCTGACTGATATATAATAGATGCTCTCGGCGGAATTCCGGTTTCATCATAAATTTCATCTGATCCTGCAATGATTGCGGATGAGATTTTTCTTTCAATTTTTCATAGAATAATTGCTCTAGTGGTGCTGCTAATGCAGTTGTGGCGGAGTTGGCATCTGGAGTTACCTCTAAAGTGTTGAATTCAGCACTTTCGAGCAGTTTTAGTTCTGATTCGGGTAACGAACGCATCCAATCAATATGATTTTGCCATGATTCTAAAACAGCTAAATCATGATCGTGAATTCGTTTGATTTCAGGGAAAAGGAAATCTAGCTCGTCTTCCGATCGGCAGTTATCGATAACGTCAAGGCAATCTTGACGGATTTTTGATCGTAGTTGGGAAAGTTGATCGCTCACAGCAGCAGGCTCATCTTGCAATTGATAAGCGATAGCAATTGTTTGCTCGATCGCCCAAGCACATTCGTGTCTGCGAAGTTGCCCAGCAGCACAAGTTTCTGATAGTAGTTGAGGACTATTATAGATAGCTAAAGCTTCGCCTAATGTTTGCCTTGCATTTGATAATTCAACTTTTCTAGCGTTTCTATCTTGAATTGATAGAGAAATTTGCATTAGCTTGGTTGCTTCTAAAAACCGCCCATAAGCCTTAATAAATTCTAAACGGTGTTGCTCAAATTTGATATCGGCTCCTACTTCGTCAATTCGCTGAATAACTTCTCTACCTTGATCTAGTAAAGCTTTCTTTAAGTCAATAAAACCATCTTTTACTTCTAGCCTAAGTTGCTTGACATCTTCCCTCAGTTTCATTGTTTGCCATAAATTTACTGCTGATAATGCAACACCAGCTACCACACCGACACCTATGACGGCTGTTGTTGCTTGTAAAACACCGACGCTTGCCTGAATAGATTGCAAGCTAGCCTTAATAAGGTTAAGTTCTCCATAGGTTTTTTGAAATCCTTTGTGGACTTGGATCATCTGCAATCCGCCCAATAATGGCGATAGAGGGTTGCCATTAATTACACCACTTGGTATACCGCCCATACTTCCAAATATGTTGCCGTATGAAGAACTGCCGTCAAGTACGAAGTTAACCGCATTACCTACAAACTTACCAGTTTGTTTATCTCTAACAACACCAATTAATTGACCTGTGGCTGAGTTGCGGACAATCTCATAAGCACCGGAGGCGATACCAGCTTGAATGTGAGGGGGAAATACAAAAGTTAGCATTTGATTTGAATAAAATTGGGGATATATAAACCAGAGCTATCGGAATTCACGTTCTAAAGCTCACTGAAGCAAATCTCACCATGTAAGTTTTCAGGTGTTACTTGCTCCATCATTTCCTTAAATTCTTCCGCTTTTTTAATTCGAGATTGAAGAGTCAAAAGAATGCCCCATATAGCGGTGTTCTCGATCGATTCTTCGTTTAACTCTGCTAAATAAGCAAGTTTTTCATAAGTTGATTCTGAAATTTCCAAAGTCAGCTTTCGAGTATTCATGCTTCACCTGCTTAGATTGTTCTTAGTTTTTCTTAAAATATTTTTACGAAAATCTTAACATTGTTAACCACATTTACGCTTATAAATAACTGCTAGATAGTACAATAACACGCAGATAAGCTAATAAAGTAAATTTATTTATGGATACTTCCCTGGTTAAAGCTGAGACTGTTGAGCTATTATCGCGCATCACCGGACAGAAGCTCAATCAAGAAGATGTTACGCCTCCAGTGATATTTTTAGCAGCTTTAATCACAGTCCTACTGGGTGTGATATTTGCTGATGACCAAGTGACAGAGGAGGAAAAGCAACGGCTACAGGTTACTCTAAATAAATTCATTCCTAGTGAAGGAAATGTACGCCAATTAACCAAGGTAATGCTAAAGGAAATTAGGGAAAATTTAGATGATTATAAGAAACCAACTCAGTTATTCAAGCTAACGAGTTCATTTTCCAAATCAGAAAAACTTTTATTGATTAGCTTTGGTTACGAAATGTCAGCCGCAGACGGCACAATGAATGGATGCCCGTGAGAAGCGTTATTTAGAAATAATTGCCGATCGTTTAGACATCAATACCCGGCACTTAGCATTATTAGAAACTGGTTTCAGCCGTGAAGAAAACCTAGATGCAGCAGTTTTGGATGAAGTTAAATCTTTACTAGATCCTGCTCGATTCCATGAGCTAGATACTATATTTGTTAAAGCTGCTAATGATATACTAGAGTCTCTTATTCCTAAATTTAAAACTCCAGAAAGTAACCAGGAGTTAAATACACCTGAAGTTACTACTAAGGTAGAAGGATCTGCATCCGATCAACCTGAACCTCCAAGAAATCAACCTGAACAAGCCTCAGCTTATCAAAAATTGCAAGAATTTCAGAAAAAACGTCAACAGTTAGATAATCTGTGTTATCAAATATTCCAAGTTATTCAGGATTGTAGTGAACGGGATTTATTGCCAGAGTATCTCAAACAAGAAATAGTAAAAATATCGAAAAAATTGCAATCTCAGCGGTTTCGGCTAGCAGTGGTGGGAGAATTTAGCCGAGGTAAATCAACTTTACTCAATGCCTTACTACGGGAAAAAATCCAACCTGTGAGAGTAACTCCCTGTAGCGCTACGGTGACAGTATTGAAATATGGAACTAAAAAGCGAGTAACCTGCCGCTATAAAAACGGACGGGAAGAAGAAATTGCAATTGATGAGTATAAAGAGAAAGCAGCTATTCCTAAAGAATCTGCACAAACACATCGTAGCGAGGAACTAGAACATTGTGAAATTGAAGAAATTATCTTTGAGCATCCTGACTTAGATTTATGCCGAAATGGTGTAGAAATTCTTGATTCTCCAGGTTTGAACGAACACCCAGAACGAACGGCTATTACTCAGAAGCTTCTCAAAGAAACGGATGCAGCGATTTTCTTGACAACTGCTCAGAATCTTTTGACAGAAAAGGAAAAAGAATTGATTGGGGATGTGAGATTTCAGTTAAATAATGGTAAACATGATCAGCCTGTTGAAAATCTCTTTATTCTAGTTAATTTTATGGATTTGCTAGATGAGGAAGAAGATCGTAAAGATGTAGTTGAGCGTCTTGAAAACTTTGTTAATGATAAAAATTTACTGCCTACAGATAGTAACCGCATCCATTATATTTCTGCTAAGTCTGCACTCAAAGCTATTTTGAATGGAAATGATGATGAATATCTAAAAAGGTTCCAAAACTTCACTCAATCGATCGAGAATTTCTTAACGCTTGAACGTGGAAATCTGAAAATCAAGCAATCTGTTAAAGAAATTAAAAGTTTTATTCAGGAATCTTTAGCCACTTTACAGCAAGCTGAGGATGCTTTGGATGGTAAGCTAAAACTTTCCGAAGCAGAAAGAAAGCAAGTATTAGAACGAATTGGAGAAGCAAGCGGACGAGATATTAAAATTCGTCGTCTAGCTAATAAACTATTAGCTGAGGTGAGTGAACCAACAAAAAACTCTTGGGAGCAATGGCTAGACGGCTTAGAAAACCGCTTGAAACAAAAATGTGATAAATGGTCTTCCGAACATTCTGTTATTTGGAGCCGAGATCAGTTAGCTAGAGACTATGCTAGTCACTTTAAGAACGATTTATCGGCAGAAGTAGATAACTGGATTGATAATCAACTCAAAAAATTTGTTCTAAAGCAGCCTTTAGAAGCCTTAGATATCGCTATAGAACAAGAGCTAAAAGCAATTGTTACAGAACTTGAGGCATTCAATCAAAAAATTAATATATCATCACCTAATTGGGTATATTTCAACCAGCAAACCGATCCTAATGCCACTTCAGATGGATTGTTTCTTGGCAGTTTAGGATTAGGAGTAACTGGAGTTGGATTAGCTGGATTAGCTGTTGCATTTGCATTGATTCCAACTATTGTAGTTACTGGCCCATTGATGATGATCTTAGCAGGTGTTAGTGCTTCACTGGGAGGAACAGGCATACTAACATTTAGTGGAATTGCAAGCACAATTAAATGGAAAGTTTTCGAGTTTGGGTATCAACAATTTATTAAATCCAAAAACCAAGCATTTGAAAAAATTAACAGTATTGTTCATTCAACATTTGAGGAGAGAGTTAAGCAAGCTTCTGAAATGATTGCAAAAACTATCTCATCCTACGAAAACTTATTAGAGCAGCAGGAAAAAGCTCATAAAGAAACTCAACAGCAGCGTGAAACTGAAAAAACTTTTATCGCCAAAAAACGTCAAGAACTAGAGCAAATTCAGAAAAATTTAGAAGCTATTCCCGCTCAATCTACCCTGTAAATTGAGCAATAAACTAAACCCCTCACCCATTATACAAATTAAGCCCTTCCAATATTTCCGCTAACGAACTAGCTTGGGCGGGTTTAAGTAAGTAAAAATCAATACCTAACTCGTAAGCGCGAGGCAAATCGCGATTGCCATAAGCTGTTAAAGCAACGATCGGTAACTCTTTAAATTGTGGTTGTTGGCGTATCCATTTGAGCAGATCTAAACCGGACATACCTGGTAATCTGAGGTCTAGAACCATTAGTACGGGTAGGGGATATCGATCGCGATCGCAAAAAGGTTCTTTCCCCTCTAAATAATGAACTGCATCTTGTCCCGTTTCTAACACTTGAAGGTGAAAATCTCCTCCCAGTTGCTTAAAAGCTCGTTCTAACGGAAATCGATCGGACGCTTCATCTTCCACTACCAAAACAGTCTTCTGCTCTAGCTGCGACATTTGTAGATTTCCCTCCTAGATGAAGTGTGAAGTGAAAAGTTAAAAGGACTCTGTTTTGAATTTTGACTTATTCCCATCTCCGCTTACCATTTTTGAGGCGATCGATTAAAAACGATCCAATAAATCCCAATAGTTTTTACCATTTCTAGTAATTCATCAATTTCTGGTGGTTTGGATAAATAAGAATTTGCTCCCAAGAGATACGCACGCTCGATATCATCTGGACGATCGGAAGAAGTTAAAACTACGACGGGTAAATGTTTGACTTCCGACTCGTTCCTCAACCATTTAAGCACGTCAAAACCAGAACGGCGGGGAAGCTTGAGGTCGAGCAAGATTAAAATTGGTAATGGATAGCGATCGCGATCTTGATAAGCTTCTTGTCCGCTCAAATAATTAATCGCTTGTTCTCCATCGGTAACAACTTCCAAAGGACTGATTATATTTGCTTTGCGAAATGCCCGTTGAATTCTAAATACATCACCCGGATCGTCTTCTACTAATAAAATTCTGGAATCGTAGGGGCTATTCACGGTTTCACTCCCTGCAACTCCACCCAAAATCGACTACCATCGCCAAGAGTTGATTCTACACCCGCCGATCCGCCCAGACGCTCTGCACCTTTTCGGACGATCGCTAAACCAATACCCGTACCCGGATAGGTATCTCTAGGGTGCAACTGCTCGAAAACACCAAATATTTGGTTATGATACTGAGATTCAATGCCAATTCCGTTATCTTCCACCCACAAACGCACGCGATCGGCTTTTTCTTCTGCCCAAATCCGAATTTGCGGTGTAACACTCGAAGCAACGAACTTAGACGCATTAGATAATAAGTTTACCACCATTTGTATTAAAGTCGGACGATGACCCATCACGCTAGGTAAAGGTTGAGTAAGAGTAATTTCCGCTTGTCGATCGCGTAATTCCGATTCTACTTGTAGTTGAGCTTCTGCCAACACTTGATTTAAATTAACGGGTGTCAGTTTAATCGCCTCTCGACTCAAGCGACTGTACGCCAACAAATCTTGCACTAAAGCATTCATTCGATCGATACTAGCAAAGATATGTTGAATGTAATCTCGCGCCATTTCATCCAAATTATCTTCATAATCTTCTAGCAGCGCTAAAGTATAGCTTTGAATACCCCGCAAAGGTGCCCGCAAATCATGAGCAACCGTATAAGAAAAACTCTCTAACTCCTCATTAGCTTGTTGCAATTGAGCAGTGCGCTTTTCCACCCGTTGTTCTAATTCTGCATTCAATTGTCTTACTTCTGCTTCGGCTCGTTTGCGATCGGTAATATCCAAAAAAGCACCGATGCTACCTCTAGGTTGACCTCTTTCATCAAATAAGGGAGAAGCATACTCCAGTAGGGTAAATACTTTGCCATCATCGCGAACTATATCTACTTCTAAATCTAATACTTCCACCCCATGAGTAGCCGCATATTGCAATGGTAATTCTTCCGGCAAAAGTTCTCGATCGTTTTGATAAACTTTAAAACCGATGGGTTTTTCCTGATTGGGAGCGCTCAGAGAAGCATTTGCGTTTGACGGTATTCCTAATAATTCGGCAAAAGCAGGATTGATACGAATGTGTTGGCATTTAGGATCTTCTGCAATACCAATACCGATGGGAATTACATCAAGTAGCGTTTGGGATTCTGTTAGCAATCTTTGCAATTCTTGATTGAGGTTGCGGAGAGTAGTTTCTGTCTGCTTGCGCTCTGTAATATCGCGATTTACCTCTAAAAATCCTGTTGGCGTGCCATCTCGATCGCGAATCAATACTTGACGACTTTCCACCACCATTTGTCTGCCGCCTTTACAAGTATGGATCAGTTCGCCATACCAGCGTTCTTCATGCAAAAGCAGTTTATCCAGATTAGCAGCCGGCTCGGAAAGTTGCGTTTGCAAAAAATGGTGAGTAACTTGACCGAGAGCTTCTTCTCGCGTCCAGCCATACATTGCTTCTGCACCTTGATTCCAGTAAGTAATTTCTCCCTCTGCATTGCGAACTACGATCGCTTCGTATACCAACTCTAAAAGATCCGCCTGTCTTTGCAACGTTGCTGCCTGCTGTTCTAACTGTTGTTCGGCTTGTTTGCGTTCTGTAACGTCGCGAGCAACTGCATAAGTTAACCTTTCTTCCACTGATGGCACCGATGTCCACGCCAACCACTTGTAAGTGCCATCTTTGCAGAGGTAGCGATTTTCAAAGTATTGTCCCGGAGAACCCCTACTGATTTTTACCCCTTCTGCAATAGTTTTTCCTTTATCTTGCGGATGAATGAAATCGATATATGGCCGACTTAGCAATTCAGCTTCCGTATAACCGAGAACTTTTTCAAAAGCCGGATTAATTCGTTTGAAATAACCATCAAATCCGCTAATGGAGAGCATATCCAGGGAAAGAGTAAAAAAGCGATCGCGTTCCTCTTCTATTCGCTTGCTACCACTAGTATCGAAGAAAATGCCCACAAACCGCACCGCTTCACCATTTTCATCGTAAAGAAAACGTCCAAACGCCCTGAGCCAGGTAATTTGTCCGTTATCTGCCCGCATGATGCGATATTGAGTGTTGTAGAGAGAGCGTTCTTGTTTAGCGCGTTCCATCTCTCTCTCGATCCTTTCCACATCTTCTGGGTGAACGCGATTCGACCACATCTCGATCGTCACTTCCCCGTTAGGAATTGGTTGATAGCCTAAAATTCTGAAATGTTGCTCCGACCACACTAGCTTACCCGTTCGCAAATTCAGATCCCAGGTAGCCATTCCCACCCCTTCAATCGCCAAACTCAACCTTTCCTCGCTCTGCCGCAGTCGTTGATTGGATTCTCTCAATTGAGCCGTCCGTTGTTCAACTTTGGCTTCTAGCTCATCATTAGCTTGATATAGTGCCTCAACAGCCGATTGTCGTTGCAAATCAATGCGATGCAGCAGTCGAGCATTCCAAAAAACGATCGCAACAAATGCGATCGCGTGCAATAGAGCGACGATAGAAGAACCAAACTCCGAGTGAAACAAACCAATTCGCTCGCTCACGATTCGCAGCCATCCCAATAACAGAGGAATCGCGATCGCCGCAGGTAACAAACGACGTGCCGTAACTCCTCCCATACTGTTGGCCGTAATTAATCCGATCGGCCCATAATTAATATGAGTTAACAAAACACTCACACCCAACAGCAAAAAGCAGAAGGCTGTATGTAAAGCCATCTGAGTGTATGGAATAGAACCGACAATCGGTTTAACTCCGTATATGTATGCGATTAAAGCCTGAGCAGCTAATAAATTGGTTAATATTGCTAAAATTTCCACCCATATAACTTCATGTGAATTCAGTCGCCCCTTTTTGATTCCAGTCAGCCCGATCGCGATGCCGATCGCACTAAAGCTGAAAGCCGTCACGGGCGACATTATACCGGGATGAAAAGTGCCGATCGGCTGCGGGTCATCTTTGAATAAGAACTCATCAATACCAAGTTCCCATCCACACGAGTACTGCCAGAGATTGAATAAGCCTAATCCAGTCACCGCCGTGCTACATAGCAATCCGATGTGGCGCTGTGGGGAATTCGTTTTTTCTCTGCCTAAAAATAGAGATATTCCCGCTAAAACAAACCCCAAGGCAGAATTTGCCTTCATCGTCACCAACCCCGGCAGCACGCTTTTGAGAATGACGATGTTAAAAGTCCAACCAATCAATACTAAGCAGCCGATCGCAATTACAAAAATAGCCGCAATTCTTACAAACTTCTCGTAGGAGGGGGTAAACGATCGGCTAGTTTGAGCCATGAATTTATTAGACCCATCTTATTGATCGAATGTTTTCTATCTACAAGGTAATGAAATCTCTCTCGATCGCATCTATCCAAGGGAGATTGGGAGACACGGTGACGCGAAGAAAATTTTTCACTTAATATTTATTGTTAAAATTGTTAATCTTTCCCCCGCTCCCCTG
>DATNQN010000082.1 GCA_036703985.1 Leptolyngbyaceae cyanobacterium | reverse complement strand
TTTTCTATTGTAGCATATCTTTAGAGAAATGGTATTAAAGAGGGCAAGTTAGCTACGTTGGAATTGTTTGTAGAAGCTTTGGCCCTTTATTCTTCAGGTAAGTTTATTAAAGCAGGGCGGCTGTTCGCAGAGTGTTTGCGCTTGTCAAAGAATGATGGTGTGGCGAAAATTTATTGGGAGCGCTGCGAGCAGCAGTCCGATAATAGTTGAAGTACAATTAGCCCAGTGGAGGGCCGGTTTCTGTGCAAGATCCAGGGTGTGTTAGAGGGCCAGAGCATATTGATAAGCCGGTTCTGCGGAAGAACTGGTGAACCATTAGAGGCCGGTGTCACGCCCGAAAATGGTAAATTTCATGTATGTCTACTTTAGGTCGGCATAAACAAAATATTCGTTACATCAATCCTAGGCGGGCACGGGTCAAATATCATATCCCACCAGCACGAACTAAAAGATGGGCAAATGACCGCAGCGACACCCCTGGCGGACACCGGCCAGATATCGGATCCCACTGGTCCTGAACGGCAGGTTCTTCCTCAGCAAGTAACATAAGCTTCCAGCCTTTACCCGCATCTGCTTCAGCAGGATTGCCAGCTTGGGCAAGTTGGTCAAGGCTTTGGCATTCCTGGCGCATACAGGAAGTCTTCAAAAATGTAGGGAGACGGGATCGCGGGAGCCTGGCCAGCGGCAACCAGCGCTTGATAAATTGAAGCGGCAACCTCAGAGCGAGTGGCTGCTCGATTGGGGTTCAAAACGTGAACATCAGGATAGTTTATACAAAGTCGATCTGAAAGAGCCTTCCACAAACCGACTTCCGCATACTTTGGAATCAAGTGGACATCTTTTAAAGTAGCAACGTATGCCCCATAGCTTCCTACTATTTTGTCGCCCAGTTGTAGTCCGCTTGCCAGTGCTACAAAAACTTGAACGCGGGGCATCGGTTGATCTGGCCTGAAGACATTCTCCGGATAGCCGCTCACAAAACCTTCTGTGTAAGCTTCTTGAATTGCGCTTGCTGCCCAATAATTATTGGGAACATCTGTAAAGCGAATTGCACTCCGCACAGGGCGTCGATTAAATGCTTTTCCGACCATGACTGCAAATTGAGCACGAGTAACGGGATCATTCGGGCGAAAGTTGCCATCTTGAAAGCCATGAATGACTCCCTGTTCTGCAAGGGCTTGAATATAAACGGATGCCCAATCGTCCGGTCGTACATCGGGAAAAGTAGTTTTCGCTTGAACTGGACTTTGCACGAAAAGCGCTGCTAGGGTTCCAAGGATTATGAAGCGGCCAGCAGTCTTAGAAAATTGAGATGAAATAGACATTCGTGCTTAATAAGCGTGAGTGGAGTTTTATTGTATCGACACTATTGTCGAAGGGGGTGGGACAGGCGGATATTGGAGAGTAGGTGGCTTTGGAAAAGCCGGTGAAAGTAAAGAGGCGGATGCCAGGCTCGGAAAACTTCTTTTTCTGGCTATTGTAGGCCGACTCAGACAAATAATTGCATTCTAACTTGGAGAATGCTGACTTCCGAATTCTTCAAGCTATTTTTTATTTTGCAATTGCCACATCAGGAAGGCGACTCCACTCATTCCAAGATCCATCATAATTCCAAACCTTTGAATAACCCAACAAATACTTTAAAACAAACCAGGTATATCCAGAACGACCACCAATCGCGCAATAAAGAAACACTTCCTTCTCAGGTGTAATACTTTTGCTACTGTAAGAAGCTTTCAATTCGTCGAAGGATTTAAAAAGACCCTCCTCATTCAAAGTAAGAAGATGTTCGATAAAATATAAACAAAGTAAATCATAACTTGTAAAGCTATAGATTTGACAGGATAATAAAAAAGCTAAAAGACTAGGGTTTGCATTAGAGTCGATGGTAGTAAAAATATAACAATTTAAATTGTGAACAAGAACGTCCAAAGAAGATTAGTTTAATTTTATTAAACGCACGGCTTCCGAGCGATTAAATACCCGTCTATTACTAGCACTTTATTTATTGGTGGGGTTATGACAAATTCATAGACAAGTCAGGATAAAAAATTTGACTCTCCTGTTTCTACAAGTACAGATGTTCATCAGTAAAGATGATTTTTCTACAAGACTAGACTGTATTATTTCAAATAATTACTAAACCGGCCAGACACTTTGCCTTGACAAAAAGTTTTGAGGATTGCCAAAAAAGCCGAAATTCCTAAGATTGGCTTACCCATTGTGTCAAATCTGAAATTTAAACGGCCCCTTGCCAACTATGATTGGCAACTCAGTTATAGTTACCCCAAACAGCACAAAAGCTTATGTGGCCGGTGAGAACAAGTGAAATATGGGTTATTTTAAGGCAACCCTAAATACTATCAGCTGTGGGAGGCCATCTGTGATTTTGAGCAAATGGCTTGGCTGGTGACCTGCTATGCCAACCAAATAACAGTTAAAGATGGAGTATTGATTTGGCTGGTCGATGACATTTGATGAGGCGATGATGCTGGTGTTCTGAAAAGAAAGAATTCAATGTGAACCGACGATTTCTTTACAAGACTTTACCCTATAGCCTACTTTACACATATTCTGTATAACAACAATTTCCTAATTTTATAACCGTCTTAACTGCACTTTTAACCTATCACGGAAACGGGGAGTCGGAGTTACAACAAATTCCAATTCTTGATCAGGTAGAAGATGCCAATCATAATTCCTAACTAAAAGTGATGCAAATACTTTCATTTCTAATTTAGCAAATTCTTTGCCAATACATTCTCGCATTCCCCCACCAAAAGGCACCCAACTAAAAACTTTTGCTTTATCTTCATTGCGTTCTTCACTAAAACGTTCAGGATCAAATTGTTGCGGTTGAGCATAAATAATTTCATCTTGATGGGTTTTGTCGATATGATATAAGATAGACCATCCTTTAGGAATCAAATAACCGTTATATTCACAATCTTGAGTAACTTCTCTAAATCCGGCATTAAGAGGAGGAGCAAAGCGTAATACTTCCTTCATAACCTGTTCTAAATATGTCATGGATTTTAGATCATCAAAAGTCATAAATTTATTGAAAGTAAACTGCTGTTGCTCTGCTCTAATTTTGGCTAAAATATTAGGATGTTTAGCAACTTGTAAGCAAAAAGAGGCAATTGCAGAGGTTAAAGTTTCATGCCCTGTAAATAATAAAAGTAAGATTTGATCTTTGAGTTCTTCAAGGCTAAGTTTATTTCCCTCTTCATCTTGTGCTTGTATTAGTAATCCTAACGCATCTTCCCCAGATTTGGATTGTTGTTGACGTTGGCGAATTAGCTTTTCTGTTTCTTTTAGTAATAACTGGCGGCTTTTAAGAGCACGATTAAATTTCGTTCCAGGTAACCGCAGAGGAATTGTAAATAGCCCATCACACCAATCATCATATAGTTTTCTTAAAGGAGTATCGGCAGCTTGCTCTTTTCCCACTAATAATTTACAAGCAATATCAAATGTATATTTTCGTAATTCAGGATACCAAGTAAAGGTTTCCATTTGTTCCCATTTTTGCAAATAATAATGAGTAATATCTTGCATAACAGTCGTATAATTCACTAAAGCTCTAGACTGAAAGACTTGAGATAAAATTTTACGACGTGACTTATGAATGTCACCGAATTGCATTGATAATGAATGCTGCCCTATTAAGGCTTGGGTACTAGGTGGCCAATTAGGAATAAAATACTCATTTTCATTAGTAAATAAAAAACGGTTTGCATCTGCACCTATCATAATGATCATAGGACGTCCAAGGACATGGGTTTTAAATATTTCTCCATATTTTTGTTGTCTTTTATTGACAAAATTAGGATCTTTCAAAAAGCTAATTGTTTCTCCAATAATAGGAAGACCAAACTGACCGGGAGGTAAGCAGAGAGAGATGGGGATTTTTTTGGATGTCATAATGAACTTTAGGGCTTAGCTTAAACTAAAAGAATACTAAGTCATTGTTTAAAATTTTAACACGTAAATAGTCACAATCAATTCATCCTTAATTGTCATTTATTTTTTTAAAGTAAAACACTTTTAATTAAAATATCCTCCCTAATTTTATTTTGTTTAGATGATATTGGAGTAATTTGTTGTCCAGAGTAGCGCTATATGGAAGAAGTTTTATAGTGTATTATAGTAGCTTTAGAACCAAGCTAACATGATATTCATAATATCATTACTTTGGTAATGGTTCCCATCACTGTATTTATTAGACATCTAAGAAAAGTAGTGTACAGGATTTAGATGAAATGTTTCTACTAGGGTTATATAAAGATTATGTTTAACTTTTGTAAAGGTTTATTACCTCCACTTTTGTCTTAGTATTTTATTTTGACATAAAGTTTCAGCCACTATAATCTTGCTAGCATATTTGACATATGATTTCAGTGATTTCTGCTCTGAAGTTTCGGGTAACACCAACTTTCTGTAAGAAAGTTTTCTTCGATTTAGGCAACCACACTATTAAGATAAAGTTAAGACCCCATGAAAACTCGACGTGATTTCATAAAGTTGGCGGGCGCAACCACTGGATTGACTTTTATGGGATTCAATTCAACAGCTAGTGCAGACATATTGGAAAGTACCAACTCCTCTCGGATATTCCAAACTGCACCTTTGCTTGAAGGCAAACTCATCACTGATGCTAAAAGTTGTGCCAAGTTTGGTCAAGATGTTGGCTTTGTCGTGTTTAATAAACCGATTGCTGTACTTTGTCCTGGCTCAATTAGTGATGTGCAACGAATGGTTCGATTTTGCTATATTCACGGAATTCCTATCGTAGCAAGGGGACAAGGCCACTCAACAGATGGACAAAGCCAAGTTGATGCTGGACTTGTAATCGATATGCGTACTCTTAATACAGTCCATGAGATCAAGCCTGGCTATGCCGTAGTCGATGCGGGATCAACTTGGCGTAACCTGCTTGAACATACACTCAAAGATGGTCAGTCACCACCTGTTTTGACTGGTTTCATCGGTCTTTCTATTGGGGGAACTCTTTCAATGGGAGGCATTAGCGGTATGTCATACAAGCGAGGTGTACAAGTTGATCAAGTTCTTGAACTTACCGTCGTTACAGGTTCGGGAGATATTGAGGTATGTTCACGCGAGCAGAATCCAGAACTTTTCAACGCTGTACTAGCAGGTATCGGTCAATACGGCATTATCGTCCAGGCAAAGTTACGTCTAATGCCAATACCAACGCGGAGCCTTGATTGGACAATTCGCTACGAAGACCTGGCTATGTTCTTGGCGGATATGCGAATACTAGTTGAACGAGAAGAACTCGATAAAGTATGGGGGGGAATGAAGCGAGATCCAGCCTCCAGCAAATGGTTTTATGAGCTTTACACCTCATTATTTTATGATGCGCCATCCCTACCCGATATGGCCTACCTTCACCGCAACTTATCGTACACACCAGGTACTCAGATGGAGATCGACAGTACCTATATTGAGTCTCAAACACAGGTAGATAACTTCATTGCCTATCTCCAGTCAAATGGTAAGTTCGAGGGGTTTATGCACCCTTGGTTCGACACATTTCTTCCAGACAAAGCAGTAGAGTCCTATATTGAAACCGTCCTGCCAAAATTGTCTCCCGAAGACGTAGGCATCTATGGCTTTGTTCTACTTTTCCCTCTTAAAAGGTCTACCGCTCAGCAACCACTATTTCGTTTACCAGACGATGACCTTGTTTTTTTATTCGATATACTGACAGTGGCTGACTCTCCAGGCTTCAACGCTGCGTATGCTTCACAGATGGTTGAGGAGCGAAATAGATTGTTCTACGACCAGGCTCTCTCAGTAGGCGGGACTCGATACCCCATTGG
This sequence comes from Leptolyngbyaceae cyanobacterium, assembly GCA_036703985.1. Classification (GTDB taxonomy): domain Bacteria; phylum Cyanobacteriota; class Cyanobacteriia; order Cyanobacteriales; family Aerosakkonemataceae; genus DATNQN01. The sequence continues at coordinate 29,892 of DATNQN010000082.1, read as the reverse complement.
TAGCCTACGCTTTAATCATCAAGACTGGCGTAAACACTATGGGCAGGAGTGGTCTCGCATAAAGGCAGCCAAGACCAAGTTTGATCCTAAAGGTATCTTGACTCCAGGACTCGGTATTTTCTGAGTCTGGCGTGTTACGAAGAAACGTTGTAGAAATTCAAAGACTTATGAACAGTTTTGATTACCGCTTAAATAAGGCAGCAGATAGCTTTGCGCTTTCCTACTCCAAAGATGATGGGACTCGCCCTGTCTCCATCACAACTTTTTATATGCACCGATTAGAAGCACTATGTATTTCTGCTGGGTTTGGGGATGCTACTGCGAATGTACTAAATACTTTTGAGAGCTTAGTCTCTGACTGGGATGAAGCTGCAATCAATGGTGAGACAGGATGGGTTTCAGACATCAGCGACGATAACACGCCTATTGAATTTTCTGTTGTCATCTCCGAAGGACGGGTTCAAGTGCGAGTCCTTTTGGAGGCACCGGGTGAAGAACCTACTTTGATATCCTATCGTGCTGCTGCACTCGCTTTTACCGAACGAATCGAGTGTGAGTTTGGCGCAGATTTGACACGCTTCAGGAAGATACAGGACATCTTTCTCCCTGAAAAAATGCAAGGGAAGTTTGCACTCTGGCATTCAGTGGTGTTTGACCGAGAACAGCCACCCCAATTCAAAGCATATTTCAATCCACAGGCGTTAGGAGAGACTCGCGCACAATCTCTGACGGAGAAAGCACTGCATCGGCTTGGCATTGACTATGCTTGGTCTTCAATTTGCCAGACAGCACAACGTGGCCCCTACCTTGATGAACTCAAGTATTTTGCATTAGATCTAACAAATGACGAAAAGGCAAGAGTCAAAGTCTATATTCGTCACCATAATGCGAGTGCAGACGAGATTGAATCTGCGTGCAGAGTTGCCGAAAACTATACTCCTGGGGAAGTTAGCAATTTTGTACGGACAATGAGTGCAAATCAGGATTGCCTTACCGAACGTGCAATGTTTACTTGTTCGGCATTCATTGAGAGCAAATTAAAGCCAACTGCTATCACGGTATATGTTCCGGTATGTGCCTATGCTCAAAATGATGCGGTAGTTTATCAGCGAGTGTATGAGTATCTCAAACACCACAAAATAGCTCCTGATACCTACGACTCTCTAATCTCAGGCTATGCAAATCGACCGTTGGATGCTGGAGTTGGGATGCAAAGCTGGATTGCATTTCGACGACAAAACGTAGCACAGCTAACCATATATCTAGCCTCTGAAACAAGAAAGGTATATCCAAATGGCAGCATCCCTGCACCAACCCCCAATCCCTATGTATTTAACTCAGTAGAATCTGTAATCCGATGCGCTGCCGCTTACGATCTCAGCGAACACCCATACATTTGTCGTCTTTTGCGAGAAGAAAATAACAGTGCCGGAATCTGGCAACTTGTGCGAAACACCTATGAAGGGACATCAAAGTATTTCGTGCGGTGGCTGGCGATGGTTACTGCACGAGTAGAAGATGACCGGATACGGACGCTGTTGGCACGACAACTGAATGAAGAACTGGGTAATGGGGATATTGATCAAGCCCATAGTTTCTTAATGATTTCGTTTCTCGAAGCTCTTGACACACTGCGCCCACCTGATTTTGATGAGTCTCGGCTTGATAGCGGCAGGCTCTTGGGAGTAAAACTTGCCAAGCACTATATGTCCGAGGATGGGCTTGAGGGACTGGGTGCACTGATGGAGGGAGAGATTTGTGCCTCCCAGATGATCAGTGCTGTAGGACAGCTTCTTAAAACTCAACCATACCAATTGGATCGCAATAAAATGCGCTGGTTAACACAACATAATGAAGTTGAGGGTGACCATGCTGAGGAATCAATTATTTTAGCTCGTTTGGTTCCAGATACTCCTAGCAATATCGAATCGATTTATCGCGGTGTGATGGGTGTTCATACAGCACTTTGGCGTTCACTTGACGAGCTTTACATCGATAACTTTCGTGCAGAAATATAACCTTTCCACTTTTACAGAGGCTATGATAGAAATGTATAAGCAAATGTTTGGGTTCAATTTTTAAAGGAAGTTACTTTTGGCAGGGGGCTACTTCTTTTTAAAGGTTGGTGAAATCAAATTGACATAAAAATGGCTGAAAAAAGAGCGGCACATGGATAAAAAGCAACTCTCAGAACAGGATATTTGCACTAAATACATCTCCGCTGCCATAACAAGCTGTTGAACATAAAGGGGCTGGTGTCACCTGAGCAAATACTTCATTTCATAGCTTCTGAGGTCGGCTCCAAACATAATACAGGTTATTAACACCGCTGGGAACCACCGTAGCGGATCTCTCGGCATCAAAGTAGGAGGAAACAAATTGCTGCACCGGCACTTCAGGGGGAGACAAGCCCGCTAGAATGGTTGCTGTATAAGCTTTATAGCCCTCAAGCCCTGCTCATAAAATCGGCGCTTATGGGGAATACAAGCAATTAGTTCCTCTACCCATTTAAGGCACTCCTGAAAGGCAACTATCCAATTATGACCATATAAACCAACCCAAAAGTTGCTATGCCTTTTCCTATTTCTATGGCTTTCAGAGAGCCTACAAATATATGCTTGTTGTCCCCCCTGAACAGTTTTTTTTCCATGTAACCATGCGGCTGTCATGGCCAAAGCAATGAGTAATATTAATCTTACTAACCTTTCGGGGGAAGCTTTGGAATCTTCGAGATTATAGCCCCCTGTTTTACAATCTTTAAACATAGCTTCTATGCCAAAACGTTTACTATAAGCTGATAATGTACTTTGGCAATCCTCAAGATTGGTTAAAAGGTAGAGAGGTTCATCTTTTTGTTTACCCTTATATTTCCTTGGACAATAGATAGCAAGATTAAACCGGAATAACCCTTGATTTTGACTCCAAATTATATCTCTATAAAACTTTTTTGAGCCTGGCTTTATTTCGAGGCTTTTTAAAGATTGAAATTTTTGTCTTTTTTGGCGGAAAGTAGTGTCCTTTTTTTGGCGGAATACAAAGCTTATGTTCTGACGGTGTAACCACTGTGCTAGTTCAACACTATGAAATTCCCGGTCGCCAATGATAACTAATTTATACCTTCTGAGTAACCGGATAACTGGGCGTAAAACTTTTTGTTGTTCCCCTAGAGAACTTGCTCCATTTTTGTCTAATAGACATCTCCCGAAACTCTCAAAGCTGCTCTCTGACTAGCTTTTATTCTTTAAGTAAAGGCACAGATGATTACCTACCCTACACTATAAAATAAGGTTTTGAGTTTATAACTATTGCTAACTCAGCTTAAAAATCGAGGAATTTGCCATATTTTATGAAGGGACAACAGAAGCTTTCACTCCTGGTAAAATAAGGGATTTAATTCCGAGTCTCACTAATCCACAAATAGTCATAATTACTTGTTCATACTTCTTAGGAATTCACCGAAATTTCTCTTGAACAACTCGAAATATTTTGAGGGTACGAATTCGGTGTTCAACACATATTCGTTGGCCGGAAAAAATTTGATTTTCTTGTTTCTGTTCTTGGGTTAACTTTCCCTTTCTGGGCTTTTTAGTTGGAGTATCAATTAAATCTTCCCCCTTATAAGCTAAATCTCCTTTAAACTTTTGTTCGGGAGCAAAGCATCCGCGATTTGGTCGAAATAAACTTATATCACTTTTTGGCCCCGGCTCACCTGCTATAACATCCACAATATCTTTGCCGTTTGGTAAGACAATAATTTGGGTTTTAAATGTATGATTACTCTTCTTAAGAGAATAATACTTTTCTTGCTCACTCTGGGTTCCCGGTCTTTGCCTCACTTGTTCATAGCTATCAACAATTAATTCATAATCTGTGAGGATTTCTTTGACAATTTCATAGTCTGAAATTTTTTTTTACTTGTTCAAGTAAACTACAGAGTAGCAATTCCATGAGTAGTGGTAGCCAGTAATTAAATGTATCATTGGCTGTTGTTTCACTTACTCCAAACTGAATACCAAGAAGTTGAAATGTGGTCATTTGTCTTAGGTATACTAAAGTCAAAATTCTTTGCTCTTCTGTAGATAATTTGGGTTTACGGCCACCTCCACCCGATATAATTCTAGTTTTCTTTGATTCCGATAAAATTTGATTTTCTTGATGTAATTTTTCGGCATTTTGAATTAATTGTTGTAGCTCTGGATACCCCACACCAATTAATCGTTGTGTTTCTTGAGGATTTTTGTTTATATGCTCTAGTATAGAAGTCATAATTTTGTTGTCAATAGCTGTTCTTATATTCTTTATATCAGAAAATTATACTATTTCGGAGATGTCTCATATATGGCCGGTGTCAGGCTGGAGTGCCGGGAATGTAGATATAAAACAAATAAATATTTGATATTACCAAGTAATAAATTAATATTTTTTATTTAATAACGAAATCCATTAGTCAACTTTACTTTTATCTGAATTTTGTTAGAGGTTTATATCTAGTTTTACCTACCTCAATTACAGCTTTTAACTATTTTTTTACACAAGCGCTGCCAAGAGTCAAAAATATATTTAATACCAAATCTACAAAACACTGCCACACATAAAAAAAACCCTAAATTCCCCTTGGAAAAGGGGACAAAGACCCCCTAAATCCCCCTTGGAAAAGGGGACTTTAACGCGGCTTCCTTGAACTGTAGTAATAATTATCGAAATTGGTATCACTATTAATATTTGACACTATCTTTCGCCAAAAATTATTAAAAATTCATTCAAGATGTTAAAAAATCCCAATAATTGAATTTTCCTAAACTTAAAAACCCCGCTAATCCCTCAACTAAAGCAATAAAATATTTAATTATCATTAAAAAACCAATGTTACTTAGACAATAAAGCTAAAATATTAAACATAAATAAAATATGTAATCACCGCACCCCCATAAACAAAGTTTAGAATTAATAAATTATGGATCGCCGCACTTTTTTAGCTTGGATGAGTTTCGGAGGTTTAGCTATCCATTCTTTTGCAACTGTTCGTGGAAGTTTGGCATCTAACCCCCAACAAAATCGCAATGGCATCATCTTTTATATCGCGCCCGAAGGAAATGATACTTGGTCTGGCAAATTGGCTAAAGCCAATGAAACAAAAACAGACGGCCCTTTTGCGACTCTTTCACGTTCCCGCGATGCTATCCGCGAACTCAAACACCAGCAAGGCGGAATTTTAAAACAACCCGTGACAGTTTTTTTGCGGGGTGGCACTTACTATTTAGAAAAACCTTTCTTGTTAGAACCAGAAGATTCAGGAACTGCTGAATGTCCGGTAATTTTTGAAGCCTTTCCTAATGAAATTCCCATTCTTAGCGGTGGCAAACAAATCGAAAATTGGCGAAAACTTAATGATCACCTTTGGGTAGCAACATTACCAGATGTCAAAGCTGGAAAATGGTATTTCCGCTTGCTTCGTACTGATGGCAAGGAGGCGACGAGGGCGCGTTATCCCAAATTCGACTCAAAAGAACCTATCCTTGGAGGTTGGTTGCACGCACAATGGGGAGGCAAACCTTGGGAAAAGGGAGCCTTTAATAGCGCAGTCAGCCTCAATAAGGCTAATCAACAATTGGAATGGAAAATCGTTGTACCGGATACTGGAGACTATAAAATCTGGGTTCGCTACACCCACAATATTGAAACTAATCAGGACGACTTGGCTATTTTGCGAGCAGATAGTAGTCAATCGCAGTTAAAAAATTTACCTCCAACAAAGGAAGAGGACAACTATCAGTGGGCGATGGCCTCAACAATTCGTTTAAGGGCGGGAGAACAATCCCTTATCTGGGAAAATCTAAAAGATGGCAGATTTAAACTCGACGCTTTTTGTCTGACAAACGACCCTGAGTGGAATCCAGAAACGGCTATTCGCATTATTAATTGGTGGGCTCAATATGAACTGCAACCGCCAAAAGCTAATCAGCATTTACTATTAATTCAAGCGGAAGCCTGCGATCAAATTGTTGGCAAAGAAATTAATGTTCCTAAACCCGAAGTTCCTGGTTTACGGGATCGCATCTTTGTTGACCGTGCGAAATTTCCCCAATGGCAAAATTGGGAGGGGGCAGAAGTACATATCTTCCCTGCCTGGGGTTGGGTTAACACTATTTTGCCGGTTCAAAGTATTGACAAAGAAAGTCAAACTCTGTTTGTTAATAGCCAACAAGATATCCGACCAGGCAATCGCTTTTTCATAACTAACGTAAGAGAGGCTTTAGACACTCCGGGCGAGTGGTATTTAGATGCAAATACAGGTGAATTAATTTACTGGCCTACTCAACCTAATTTCCCTAATGTTAATATTGTTGCACCGCAGCTTGATCGCCTTATAGTATTAAAAGGCGACTGGCAAACTGATAAGTTTGTCCAACACATTTATTTTAGAGGATTAACTTTATCCGATACAAACTATACAGTATTAAATAGTGCTTTTGATCGTGGTTCTGGCAGTAATAGCAACTATTATGAGTTTGCCGATGCCGCTATCTGGCTCAGTAGTACACAAAAATGTATTATTGAAAACTGTACATTTTTTCAACTCGGTGGTTATGCAGTGCGATTAGAGAACCGCTGTTTGGAAAATGAAATTATCTCCAACAAAATGTCACAATTAGGACAAGGTGGAGTTGTACTTTTAGGAACAACAGAAACTCAACCTTTTAACAATTTAATTGCTGCTAACGATATTCAAGATTGCGGCCTGATATATAAACATATAGCCGGAGTTTACGTCACTACAGGAAGTAACAACCGTATCATTCATAATCGGATCCAACGGTTCCCTCGTTATGGTATTTCTTTGAAAACCTACGACGAAAATAGGTTATCCCATAATAACTTGGTAGAATTCAATGAAATTGTAGATACCAATCAAGAAACAAATGATACCGGAGCAATTGAAACTCTTGGTCGAGATCGCCAATTAAGCGGTAATATAATTCGATTCAATTTAATTCGTCACACCCCAGGTATAGGCACCAATTCGGACGGAGAATTTATAAAACCCTATATGAGTTCCGGGGTTTTCCTTGACGACCACAGTAGCGGTACAATGATTTATGGAAATATCATAGTTGGAATCGGAACAGGTGCAGTGCATTTTTCCAACGGCAAAAATAATACTTTTGAAAATAATATTTTTTGGATAAATGGTTCACCAAATCAAATCAATTGCCTCCAACGTGATGATTTAATGAAAGGTAATATTTTTCGACACAACATTGTCGTAGTTGACAATCCCAATGCTAAACTCTGGAAAAGCCATGCCAGCAAATGGAACCGCAATACTTTGGCAGAGGTTGACTTCAACCTTTACTGGCACGTTGGAGGTTTAGACTTAGCCAAAACTTCAAAAAGTATTACACCTGAAGGCAATTTTGCCCAATGGCAAGCAGCAGGTTTTGATCGCAATTCTCTCATCGCTGATCCGCAATTTCTTGACCCTGAGAAAAATAATTATCACCTCAGCTCTAATTCTCCTGCTTTTCAACTAGGCTTTCAGCAAATTCCCCTGGAAAAAATTGGCCCACAAGGGTTTTTAAGGTAAAATTGTCGTGTATAAAAAACGATTAGTACACTGCACAGCCAACTCGCCCCCATCCCCACCCATTTATGAAGATTAGTATTTATCCTGGCTCAAAAACAATTTTTCTTAGATGATATAGACAGTAAAATCTCCTAATTACTTTGATGTGAAAATTTTGTGTATCGAAGATGATCAAAGTTTGGCAAAACTACTTCAACGAACGCTCGTTAAGCGACACTATCAGGTTGAGGTAGCAACCGATGGACAAATGGGTTGGGACTTAGCTGAAACAGAAATTTACGACCTGATTTTGCTGGATTGGATGTTGCCAAAATTAACTGGAATTGAATTTTGCAAGCGGTTACGCACTGAAAAACATTCCACACTTAGTCCTAACCGGAATACTGCAATTTTGCTAATGACAGCCCTAGATACCGTTACAAATAAAGTCATAGGCTTAGATGCGGGAGCCGATGACTATGTAGTAAAGCCATTTGATCTTGATGAGTTAATGGCGAGGATCCGAGCACTATTGCGTCGCAGTCAGGGCACAAGATCCCCCCTGCTGCAATGGGGAAAATTATGTTTAAATCCCAATAACTGTGAAGTAACTTATCAAGAACAACCGATTTTTTTGACCGCTAAAGAATATGAACTTTTAGAAATTTTCCTGCGACATCCTGCTCAAATTTTTAGTATTGACCGGCTGCTCATGGCACTTTGGACAGCCGAGGAAATGCCCAGTGAGGGAGCAGTACGAGCACATATCAAAGGATTACGTCAAAAGCTAAAACGGGCAGGAGCCGATGATCCACTTGAAACAGTTTACCGATTAGGGTATCGGCTGAGGTTGACTAAAGAAAGCAAAGCAAATGAAGATGTCCCAACGAGCGAAGAACCAACAAAAGATAGGCAAACCCCAGAACCCTTAGATTTTTCTTCGCCTTCTTCTACCTCATCTTCCCTAATTCCTCCTGAGTTGTGGGACGTGTGGCGAGAATGTCGCCAGTCTTACCGAGATCGTCTCTCTATAATTGAGCAAGCTGTTATTGCCTTACAAAATAAAACCTTGAGCCTTAAACAACAGCATGAAGCGGAACGAGAAGCTCACACACTAACTGGCTCACTGGGAAGCTTTGGTTTAGATGAAGCCTCCCAAATTTCGCGGAAAATTCAGAAAATTTTAAAGCAGCAAGAACCTATAGGGAATTTAGAAATAACCCAACTCAATCAACTGATAACAGCATTAGGTATATACCTTCAAGAAGAAAAAGAACAAGAAAAACCCAAAGAAATTAACAAAATATTGAAATCTCCCTCTACTACTTCTCTGGAAACTTCTTTGCTGATTGTGGATGATGACTTACCCTTGGCACAGTTGCTACAACATGAGGCAGTATCATGGGGCTTTCGTGCAGAAATTGCAACCGATTTAGAGACAGCCCAGCAGTCTTTGAACAGTGACTCTATCAATGCGATTTTGCTCGATCTCAATCTCTGCGGTTCCGCAAATGGGTTAGAGTTTTTAGCCACTGCTCATCATCAATACCCGGATATACCAGTTTTGATATTAACTGCCGAGGAAACCTTTGAAAAGCGAGTTGAAGCAGCCCGATTGGGAAGCCGATGCTTTTTACAGAAGCCAATTCTTCCCGCTCAAGTCTTAGCTGCTGTGACTCAAGTTTTGCAACAAATGAACCACTCAGCCGCCCGTATACTCATCGTGGATGATGATCCGGCATTACTAAGTCTGCTGAATACCCTTCTGGAACCTTGCGGCTATCAACTAACCCTACTGAGCGAACCTCAACAATTTTGGCAAAAACTAGAGCAAACAACGCCGGATCTTCTCATCCTTGATATTGAGTTGTGTGAACCGGCAACTTCTCAATCCTCAACCGGCAAAACAACCATTCCTCCACTTAGTGGAATTGAACTATGTCAGGTAATTCGCAGCGATCCCCGATGGAATCGCCTACCTGTGTTATTTTTATCTGCCCAAACAGACGTCGAAACAGTCCAACGCACTTTTGCAGCCGGTGCTAATGATTTTCTCAGCAAACCTGTAGTTCCCCAAGAACTATTAACGCGTGTAAAAACTCGCTTAGAGCAACGCAATTTGTGGGGAGTAACAGAGTTGGACGAATTGACTGGTTTAAGCCTGCGACGCAAAGCGCAGCAAGATTTAGCACAATCTATTCGCTTAGCGCAAACGCAACAACAGCCCTTCTGTTTAGCTCTGTTGGACTTAGATAACTTTAAACAGGTTAATGATCGCTACGGCCATCATACCGGCGACTATGTGTTGAATTATTTCGGAAAGCTACTGCGTCAGTCTCTTCGGCAAGAAGATATCGTGGGGCGGTGGGGCGGCGAAGAGTTCATTATTGGAATGTACGGAATTACAAAGCAAGATGGCTTGAAGCGGTTGCAGGAGGTTCTCGATCAATTGAATCTATATGTGTTTCTGGCAGACAATCAAGAGTCTTTTCTGGTAACGTTTAGTGCTGGAATTGCTCAGTTACCAAATGATGGGGCTGACTTAAAAACACTTTGTTATTGTGCTGATCAGGCACTTTACCAAGCAAAATCGGCCGGCAGAAACCAGATTTTTGCTCCAGGGTTATTTGAAAAGTAAATTCTTTCCATTAGTTAAAATTGAAGAATTCACTAACTTAATTTGCCCTTTCCATACAGCATTACAAAATACTTTCCGAGATACTCTCATTATTTTTATTCAGTAAAATGTGTAATATTTATGAGCCAACCGAACAGCACCCACAAATCTCATAAACCCCAACTAGCTAAATGCCCAACCGGTATCCAGGGCTTAGATGAAATAACCGGCGGCGGAATTCCCAAAGGGCGACCCACCCTAGTCTGTGGTTCTGCCGGCTGTGGTAAAACATTGCTAGGAGTAGAGTTTCTAGTTCGTGGCGCAACGCAATATGGTGAACCAGGGGTCTTAATATCCTTTGAAGAAAGTGCCGAAGAACTGATCGAAAATGTTAGCTCATTGGGATGGAATCTCGATCAATTAATCGCAAAGCAACTGATTTCAATTGATTGTTTCCATATTGATCCAGCCGAAATTCAAGAAACAGGTGAATATGACCTCGAAGGAATCTTTATCCGTCTAGGCTATGAGATTGATAAAATTGCGGCCAAACGCGTCGTTTTAGACACAATTGAAGTATTGTTCTCCGGCTTCTCCAATGCGTCTATTGTGCGGGCAGAATTACGTCGTTTGTTTGGTTGGTTAAAATCCAAAGGAGTGACGGCTATTATCACCGGCGAACGGGGTGAGAACAGCCTGACGCGTCAGGGTTTAGAAGAGTACGTTTCTGATTGCGTCATCCGCTTAGATCAACGCGTTTTTGAGGAACTATCGACTCGGCGACTTCAGATTATAAAATATCGAGGCTCCCAACATGGCACTAATGAATATCCTTTTTTAATTCAGGAAGATGGGATCTCTGTTTTCCCAATTACCTCAATTGGTTTAAACCATACGGTTTCAAGCGAACGCGTTTCCACCGGCATCCCTCGTTTGGATGCGATGATAGCAGGAGGCGGCTATTTTCGGGGCAGCAGTATTTTGATCACAGGAATGGCCGGTACAGGCAAAAGTACAATCTCCGCTCATTTTGCCAGAGCTTCCTGTGAACGCAAAGAACGCTGTTTGTATTTAGCATTTGAGGAAGCGCCCCAGCAAATTCTCCGCAATATGCGCTCTCTCGGTATTGATTTAGAACCCTATCTTCAGCAAAACTTGCTCCAAATTCAAGCGATGCGCCCCACAGCTTGCGGCTTAGAACTACACTTGGTGCAGATTCATCGCTGGCTCAACACCTTTAAACCCAGCACTGTAATCATTGATCCCATCAGCAACCTAAACCTAACAGGCAGCCCCTTGCAAGTAAAAGTCTTTTTTATGCGACTGATCGACTATTTAAAATCCCAACAAATTACTGTCTTAATGACAAACCTAGTGGTTGCAAACACCCCGCTAGAATATACCGAAGTTGGGATTTCTTCTCTGATGGACACCTGGCTGGATGTGCGAATCATTGAAGGCAACGGCGAACGAAATCGCCTTCTGCAACTTGTTAAGTCGCGGGGTATGGAACACTCAAACCAGGTTCGAGAATTTCGACTCACCAACCAAGGCGTTGAACTCATCGATGTTTACTTGGGACAAAATCAGATTTTGACGGGAACGGCTCGCGCTAACCAAGAGTCCGCCGACAAGCAAGCCCGTCTGCGACAGCAGCAACAAATTGCCGCCCGCCGGCGAGAATTAGAACAACAACGACAGGTGACTCAGGCTCAAATTGCGGCCTTACAAATGCAACTGGAAACCGAAAAAGCAGAACTTGCTCTGTTGAATCAGGCAGAAGATTTGGAGCAAGAAGGGATGCTCGAAAATCAACAAATAATGGCGCAGCTTCGTTGGGCTGATTAATTGTGTTGAGTTAGTGATATAAAAAATAGGAAATATGGCTATGAATCAAGATAATGAAGTTAATGTATCGGATGCGAAGCAGTGGCAACTGCGGCTTTATGTTGCTGGACAAACACCAAAATCTGTAGCTGCGTTCGCCAACCTCAAGAAGCTATGTGAAGAGCATCTACACAATCAATACCAAATTGAAGTAATTGATTTACTCCAAAATCCACATTTGGCGAAGCAAGACCAAATCCTAGCGATTCCAACCTTGGTCAGAAAATTGCCGCGTCCGATTCGGCAGATTATTGGGGATTTATCTAACCAGGACAAAGTTCTGCTGGGGCTTGATATCACACCCATTAAGTCATAAACAATCGGCTTGAATTGCCGGCAATTGATTAAAAGCCATAATGGTGAATGAAATTTTGAAGGAGGAAACGCCAATGCCCTCAGAAGCAAATGATGATGATGTGAGTGCAAGTTTTGAGCAAGCCCTCGCCAATCAAGACAAGCATCAGTATCGGCTGCGCTTATATATTGCGGGCACTACTCCCCGTTCAATGCTAGCGATCCAAAGTCTTAAATCCCTCTGCGAAACCTATTTGCAAGGCCGGTATGAGTTAGAGGTGATTGATATTTACCAGGCTTCTGAACAAATAAAATCTGATAATATTGTTGCCATTCCGACTTTAATTAAGCAACTACCTCTCCCTCTACGACGGGTAATTGGAGATTTATCAAATACTGAAAAAGTTCTGCTTGGCTTAGATATTTTGCCTAAATAATACATCATCTTTTACTACATTATTTCCCGTTATAACGGATAAATGGAGATTTTTTAAATACTTAAAAAGCCTTACTGGAGTTAGATATTTTGCCAAAATAATACATCGTTTAAAATACTTAAGAAACTCATGGAAAATACTCAAAAATCGAGAGAGGAGTTACTAGCGGAAATTGAAAGCTTGCGTGAACGTTTGGCCATGAGCGAAGAAACCCTGCAAGCAATCCAGAAGGGAGAAGTCGATGCCCTTGTTATTTCTACACAAGAAGGTGAACGAATTTTTACCCTCCAAAGTGCTGACCATTCCTATCGGCTGATTGTGGAGAAAATGCAACAGGGAGCAGCTATTGTCTCTACTAAAGGACTTATTTTATATTGTAATAAAAGTTTTGCCAATTTATTAAAACAGCCTATAGAAAAGTTGATCGGCTCTCAGTTTAGTCGATTAATTTATCTTCCACACCTTTCCATTTTTGAGAGATTAGTTGAACAAGCAGAAAAAAATGAACTGAGTTCTGCCGAATTGTTTCTGACGACCTACGATAGCGGGGAGATTCCTGTTTACCTATCAGTGAATCATCAAAATTTGGGTGATGCTTCGATTAACTGTATTGTTATTACAGATTTAACTGAGCAAAAGCTTCAGGAAAAAATAATTGCATCAGAGCGATTGGCGCGTTTAATTTTAGAGGAGGCCGGTGAAGCGATTTTAGTGTGCAACCACAGCGGTCAAATTATTGGGGCTAGCCATGTTGCTAATCGACTCTGGGGTGAAAATCTTCAGCATCAATCTTTTGATAAACTTTCCCCCCTTTATTGGGTTCCCGACCGTTCCTCCCCAACAAGCCAGCAAGAGTTAAATGATCAGACAAATTCACAGTTTACTCATTGTCAACTTGCCTTTTCTATTACTTCGGTATTACGAGGAAAAAGCTACCAAGGCTCTGAAGTTCAGTTGCAAAGACAGGACGGACAGGTTTTTAATTTGGTCTTAAATGCGCGTCCTTTGACAGATTTAGATAACCATTTTCGAGGATGTGTGGTGATTTTAACCGATATCACCCGCCGTAAACACGCAGAACTTGCGATGCAACAACGAGAAGAAATCCTACAGTTATTTTTTAAATATGTACCCACCGGCATTGCCATGTTTGATCGCCAAATGCGGTATCTAATCGCAAGTCAGCGGTGGATTGAGGAATACAATTTAGAATCGATTGAGTCATTGCTTGGGCAATCGCATTACGATATTTTTCCAGATATTCCCGAACGATGGAAGCAAATTCATCAACGCTGTCTAGCCGGTGCGACTGAGCGATGCGAAGCAGATTGTTTTGAGCGAGAAGATGGTAGCATCCATTGGATTCGGTGGGAAGTACGTCCTTGGTATCTATTGAATCAGGAGATTGGCGGCATTATTTTGTTTGCTGAAGATATTACCAAGCGTAGACAGACAGAAGCATCCCTACAGGAAAGCCAACTTCAGCTTCAGCACCAATTAGCAGAAATTGAAGCGATTTATCAATCAGCGCCGATTGGATTGAATATTTTAGATAGCAATCTTCGCTTTGTTAGAATTAATCAGCGTTTGGCTGAAATTAATGGACTCCCCATAGAAGCACATTTAGGCCGGACAGTACGCGAGGTACTTCCTGAAATGGCAGACAGTGCCGAAAAACTGTTGCGTTCCATTTTAGAAACCGGTGAGCCGGTTTTAAATGTGGAAATTAGCGGAGAAACTCCGGCGCAACCAGGCATCCAACGAACTTGGCTAGAGAGCTTTTTGCCATTAAAAGATGGTGATCGCATTATCGGCATCAGTACAGTTTGTGAAGAAATTACTAACCGTAAAAAAGCTGAAGAAGAATTGAGACGTGCCAAGGAAGAATTAGAAATCCGCGTTGCCGAACGAACTGAAAAACTTAAAAAAGTTAATGATCGTCTTCAAGAAGAACTTTTTAAACGAGGGCGAATTGAAAAACAACTGCGCCACAGTGAAGCTCGCTATCGGGCAATTGTAGAAGACCAAACAGAAATGATTGTCCGCTTTGCACCAGACAGCACAATTAGATTTGTCAACCAAGCGTATTGCCGATACTTTGGCATCGAAGAAAATGAAATTATTGGCAAAAGCTACAACCCAGTGATTTACGAAGCAGACCAGGAAAAAGTGGCTGAATTAGTTCAATCGATGAGTATTGAGAATCCGACCGTCATTATTGAGAATCGGGTGATTGATGGTCGCGGAGAAGTCCGCTGGACTCAGTGGGTGAACCGAATGCTATTCGATCAAGGGGGTAATTTGTTGGAAGTTCAGGCCGTTGGAAGGGATATTACGCAGTTAAAACAAATTGAACAGGCATTGCGCGAGAGCAAAGAGCGTTTGCTACTGGCACTGGAAGCATCGGGTGACGGTATCTGGGACTGGAATCTTGTAACAAATGAGATTTATTATAGTCCTCAATATTTGCAGATGTTGGGCTATGAACCGGATGAGTTGCCTCATACCGTTGAGACTTGGGAACAGTTGGTTCACCCTGATGATATGTGCTGGGTCAAAGAACTGTTGGCACAATATCTGCAAAACAAAGCGGTTTGCTATCAGTTTGATTACCGTTTGCAAACAAAATCAGGCGAGTGGAAATGGATCGCTGATTATGGCAAAGTCGTTGCTAGGGATGAAAAGGGCAATCCATTACGGATGATTGGAACTCACCAGGATATAAACGACCGTAAAATCATGGAAGCAGCTTTACGACACAGTGAAGAACAACGCCGACTCGCTTTAGATTTGAGCCACCTTGGCTTTTGGGATTTACATATTCCTAGCGGAAATCTCACCTGGAATGACAATCACTTTAAACTCTTGGGTCTACCGGCAAGCTCAACAGCGCCCAATTATCAAGATTGGAGAAATTGCATCCATCCTGAAGATGTTGAGTACAGTGAAGAGAATTTTCTTAACTCAATCAAGAATCATATAGACTACGGCTCAGAATATCGAGTCGTTCATCCCGATGGTTCAGTGCATTGGCTTATGGCGCGAGGACGAGCAATTTATGATGAAGACAATCAGCCTTTGCGTTCTTTGGGTGTGATTTTAGATATTAGTGAACGCAAAGAAATGGAAGCCTCGCTTCAAGAATCTGATCGCAGATGGCGTTCTCTTCTCGATAATGTCCAACTGGTTGTAATTGGCTTGAATATTAATGGCAATGTTGAATATGCCAATCCTTTTTTCTTAGAACTTACTGGATATCTATTGGAAGAAGTCATCGGTCAAGACTGGTTCGATAGCTTTCTTACTCCCGGTCAAAAAATTTCTACAAAATTGGTGTTCCGAGAAGTTTTAGAACACAACTTTCATACTCATTATCAAAACCCCATTGTTACCAAATTGGGTGAGGAACGCATGATTGCCTGGAGTAATACTATTTTGCAAGATACATCAGGTCAGGTAATTGGCACTATTAGTATTGGGGAAGATATTACGGAACGCTATAAAGTGGAACGAATGAAAGCCGAATTTATCTCGGTTGTGAGCCATGAATTGCGAACTCCGCTAACCTCTATGCAAGCTGCCCTTAGTTTGCTAAGTGAAAAAATTATTGACCCAGCTTCTGAAGAGGGTGAGGCAACAATTCAGATTGCGACAGAAGGTACTGATCGTTTGGTTCGGTTGGTCAATGATATCTTAGATTTAGAGCGCTTAGAATCAGGGAAAATCCGCTTAGAAAAGCATCTTTGCAAGGTTAATGATTTGGTTGATACGGCGATAGCTCAGATGCAGGAAATGGCAAATCAAGCAGAACTTTCTCTCACAGCCAATTCTTGTGATTTTCAAATAGAGGCAGATCCGGATCGACTTATCCAAGTTCTCACCAATCTTTTTAGTAATGCGATTAAGTTTTCTCCCCGTTATTCAGTCATTCAGTTATCAGTTAATTTAATGCAACTTAAGGAGACACAATCTTTTCTTTTATTCACTGTCCGCGATCAGGGGCGGGGGATTCCTGTTAATAGTTTGGAGAGTATTTTTGAGCGCTTTCACCAGGTCGATGCGTCTGATTCTCGTGATAAGGGGGGCACCGGCCTAGGACTTGCCATCTGTCGCAGTATTGTGCGCCAACATGGAGGAGAAATTTGGGCAGAAAGTAGGATGGGCGAGGGCAGCACGTTTTACTTCACAATACCAATGGTGAGGGAAGAAAATTGACAACCCTCAACATAAAAATTAATGTCAAAAGCAGGCGAAAATATGTTAAAGCGTATTCTGATTGTGGACGATGAACCAGGCATTCGCAAAATTACCCAAATCTCTCTAAAAGCGATTGCCGGTTGGGAGGTACTGGTGGCTGCATCTGGTCAGGAAGGACTGGAGATCGCTCAGATTGAACAACCAGATGCGATTCTTCTGGATGTGATGATGCCTGGAATGGATGGGATTGCGACTTTTCAACATCTCCAAGCCAACTCGGTCACACAGGGGATTCCGGTAATTTTGTTGACGGCCAAAGCCCAAATTTCTGAGCAACAAGAGTTTGTTAAGCTGCCGGTTGTGGGAATTATTACTAAGCCCTTTAAAGCCCCAGATTTAGTAAAGCAGATGCGTTCTCTCCTCAGTTGGAACGAATAAGTATTATATTTCTTTACTTTCATAAAAAATTCATAACTCTTTTCTATATTCAGGTTGTGGTAAGAGATCACCAACCTGATTAAAACTATGTATAAAATTCTAGGCCTTGAAAAAAATGCCCTGGTTTTACAAATTCTGGAAGAAGGGCTGAGGCTATCTGAATTTAACGTGATTACAGTCAAGACGCTGGATAAGGAATACCAGCTTGCCGATGTAGAACAGCCGGTTTGCACCCATAGCTTTGCAAAATTTGAGGGATTGCAGCTTTTGCCGGCACTCCAAAATTATCCACAAACATCAATCACTTCTTTTGTGCTGATGACTGGCTCATTTTTAGAAGATATCCCCCCTTGGCAAGCTTATCTAAAACTAGGCAAATTTCTTTTCAAACCTTTTGACTTTTATTTTTTGGCTCAAACCCTGCGGCTAAAATTGCAATCGCCACAAACCCAATAATGCTTGACATTGTTTTTAACTTTTTCTGGGCGCAGATGCTGCGTTTACTACAATGACTTCTTATAACGAAAAAGCTATCAAAATTGCTATTAGTTTACTAAAGCGTAAAAGTCCTGAAAACATTCAAAAGCTCAAAAGTTTTCTCACCTTCATTCCCAACCCCAATCATATAAAAGATGTTCTAGTAACTGCGGTTATTGAACTTATTGAGACTCATCCAGAATCGGCTTTCTGGTTATTTCAATACTCAGAACTTTTAGACCCAGAAATTCAAGTTAAAGATATTATTGTTAGCGAATTAACAAAAAAGCTTTTTTCTTGGGGATACACATCTGAAGATTTTTATTTTACGAATAACTACAACTTATTAGTTATCAAAGAAAGCAAAAAGTGTTTATTGCTATCCCACCAACCCGATCCTGATGATGAAGCTTATTTTACCTTAATCTATTGTCTGTTAATGCAATAAGCTTATCAGTTTTGTTCTTACCCAAGTACAGTTTTTTTAAGAACACACATCTATTTACATAGGAAATTTTATCAATGTTAGTCACAACATATATAGAAATGTTAAATAGCAACAAACAAACTAATCCAGTCTCAACTAAAAAAGGTTTGGTTTTAATTGTAGATGATGACCGGGGAATGCGACAAATTCTTCGCTTCTTAGTTGAAAAGGAAGGTTTTCAAGTTATTGAGGCTGTTAACGGTGAAGAAGCTTTACTATTTTACAAACATTATTCTCCCGATCTTGTCTTACTAGACGCAATGATGCCGGTTATGGATGGCTTTACCTGTTGTTATCAATTGTGTAATTCCGAACAATCTTTTCCGGTGCCGGTTTTAATGGTGACTAATCTAAATGATAATGCTTCTATTGTCCGTGCTTTTGAAGCCGGCGCAGTTGACTATGTGACAAAACCTATTAATCGGGCAATTTTACAACAGCGAGTTCAGCGGCTTATTGAACAACATCGTTTGATGCAGCAAGTGCGGCAAATGAATGACACACTAGACAATTATGCTCAAAAATTGAATGTTGCAATTCGAGAACGAACCACTGAACTTGAACGTTCTTTAGAGTTTGAATCGGCTTTAAAGCATATTACGGATCGGGTTCGTGACTCGCTTAACGAGGGCACAGTTCTGCAAACTGTTGTTCAAGAACTTTGTTGGGCACTAGAACTAGGATGTTGCAACGCGGCTATCTATGATTTAGAAAACCGTCTTACTCATGTTAAGTATGAATATACTGCTTCTATTGGAGGCTATCAAAACCGAACAATTCACATGGATAGCTCTTTAGAAATTTATCAGCAACTTCTGCGAGGAGAATCTGTGCAGTTTTGTTCTCTTGCTGCTCACTCTGATCGCGGGAAAGTTTCTCTGTTTGCTTTTCCTCTCAAAGACGAGGAAGTAATTGGTGACATCTGGCTGATTAGTTATGCTGATCGCGTTTTGAATGATTTAGAGATTCGGTTAGTAAAGCAAGTAATCAATCAATGTGTGATCGCCATTCGGCAAGCTCGTCTTTATGAAACTGCTCAAGCGCAAGTGAAAGAACTTCAGTGCCTCAATCAGCTAAAAGATGACTTTCTTAGTACAGTTTCTCACGAACTGCGGACTCCTCTAACAAATATGCTAATGGCAATTCAATTACTCGAACGATTTATGTCGCAAAATCTAATGTTGAGTCAAGAAAGTAGTGAATTATCGGATAATGTTAATAAATGCAATTCTTATTTGCAAATTCTTCACAGTGAATGTGATCGAGAAATTAATTTAGTTAATGATTTGTTAGATTTGCAACGTTTTGAAGCTAAAGAGCAGCGGATTAATATAATTTCTTTAAATTTCCAAGATTGGCTTTCTCAAGAAATTGAAGGATTCATGCTTCGGGTACAAAGTCACCGGCAAACATTTGAAGTGAACGTTGCTGATTCTTTACCCTTAGTTAGAATTGATCCACTTTCTCTTCAGAGGATTCTGACAGAACTGATTAACAACGCCTGTAAATATTCGCCTCCAGAAGCAAGTATTATCTTGATTGCTACGAAGAAGGAAGCATTTCCTCCAACTATTTGCCTGAGTGTTATCAACACTGGTGTTACAATTTCTCCAGATGAATTTGAGCGTGTTTTTGACAAGTTCTATCGAATTCCTAACGGAGATCCCTGGAACAAAGGGGGGACAGGGTTAGGTTTAGCACTGATTAAGCGTTTAGTTAAACTTTTTGGGGGTTCTATCTGGGTAACTAGTGAGGCAAACGAAACCTGTTTTACGGTGGAATTGCCGGCGGAATAGAGCAAAACGTCTAAAGGGGTGAAAAGAAGGCTAACAGCCCTATGGGTTGGAAAGCGCGAGCCGAGTGTGGTAAAAAAAGAACGGTCTTAATTGTACCTTGACTCCCAATCGAAAATGTTACCCCAATTTTATCAATAGCAATTGCTTTTACTATAACAACCTTACAAGGGTTAAAAAATTAGGTAATTGGGGCAACAAAAATATATTAATCGCCGCCAATAAGTAGGACGATTCTGTAAACTTCATAGTAACTTTCGGATAGGATAATATGGATTTTTATGGATAGATGTAATGGAAAATTGGTCAGATTTAGCCGAAGAATTAATGAGGAATAACTGTCATAAAATGTCTTTTTTTTAGAGAGGGCAACAAGCTAGGAGATTGATTTTGAACAACACCTATTGCTTGCCACCGGCACTTTATCTATCAGGTACGTTGGCAAGTCAAAACTCCTAGAAAATCATAAAAACTTCCAAAACTTACAAAAAAGAATTAAAAACTTAGAAACTATTTTCTCCATAAAATAACACCGGCCTTCTTTCTTGAGACCTCCACTTCTAACAAAAAACTAATATTGCACCAATTGGGCATACCTCATAACATATCAAGAATCGCCGAAGCCATTTGATCAAGAGGAATAACCCGATCACTCAAACCAGCCTCAACCACAGAGCGAGGCATCCCATAAACCACACAAGTTTTCTCAGCCTCAGAAAAAATAGTACCCCCAGCCGATTTAACCCAAGCAGCCCCCTGTTTACCATCACTTCCCATTCCCGTCATTACAACGCCCAAAACCCGATCACCAAAAACCTCAGCCGCCGATTGAAATAAAACATCAACACTAGGCCGGTGGAGAGTATCAAACGGACGAGCATCCAAAACAGTCACCACCTTACCATCCGGCTGACGACTAAATTTTAAATGCCGGCCAGCCGGTGCAACCAAAACCACACCCGGAGAAACCTCCACACCATCCTTAGCCTCCACCACCTTAACCGAGCACATTTCATTAAGACGATTTGCATATAACTCTGTATAGCCCACCGGCATATGCAAAACAATGGCCATCGGCACAGACAAATCCGCCGGCAACTGAGGAATCAAAAAACTCAAAGCTTGAGGGCCCCCAGTAGAAATACCGATCACAACCATATCAATCGTCTTAGAACCAACCATCGGCAAAACCATTGCAGGAGGCGCAACAGAACCCACAACCTTCTGCAAATTAGCCAAAGACACAACAGAAGCAGCTTTTACCTTTTGAATCAACTCCTCAGTAATATCTAAAACCTTTTCCGTTGCCAAAGCCGTTGGTTTTTGGACAAAATCAACCGCACCGGCAGCCAGCGCCTCAAGAGCCATTTCCCCCGTCTCGCTGGCAATACTCAAAATAATTGTTGGGACAGGCCGGCGTTTACGCAGAGCGTGCAAAAGCTCCAACCCATCCATATTCGGCATAATCAAATCAAGAGTCAAAACATCAGGGTGGAGTTGTTCGACCAATTCCAGAGCCTCTTGGCCATCACGAGCCGTCCCCACTACTTCAATAAAAGGACTGCGCGACAACATTTTCTTGACAACTTTGCGAATATAAGCAGAATCGTCTACAACTAAAACACGCACAACTCGATCCATAGTTTTTTTCGATTAATCAGGTTAGAGGTTATTACTAAAAGAAAGCCCAGACACTCAATAGTTGACCTATATTTTTTAGCCTAGGAGCCGAAATGGTTGATTTTTTATTAATATCTTAAGATTTGACGTAAATAAAAGCCCCCCCAATTTCTTGAAGCTCAAAATCTGAAGTTAACTTTAGCAAAGACTCAGAAGCCGCCACACACAAATAGGCTGGGGTTGGCATATACTCAGCAAACACTTGCAAAGTTTTGCGAATAGAATTTTGAGAAAAATAAATAAATACATTGCGGCAAAAAATAATATTAGAAGAAGCTAAAAACTTAATTTCCGATTCATCCATTAAATTAGCATAATGCCAATTAATACGACTATGTATCTCAGGAGAAACACGTTTATTATTTTCTATATTACTTCGTGAAAATTTAAAATTATGTTCATTATGATTTAAAGATGGAGATTGTTTAGACAAAGAGGAGTTAGGAAGATTTTGCCCTGAAAAACCTCCATAATTATTATCATTAGCACAACAAAAATATTTTTCTTGTAAAAATGCAGGTAAATTGCGAAAAGAGCGTTCAGAATAAACACCTAACTTAGCCTTATTTAAAGATTTAGGGCTAACATCAGAAGCATAAATTTCAATAGGAGCACGATAAAACCATCCCTTTTCATTGAGAGCCATAGCAATAGAAAGTGGCTCCTCACCAGTCGCACAAGCTGCACTCCAGATCCGAAGAGGTTGAGACTGGGTATGGGCAAAATATGCCGGCACCAAAACATCAACCAAAGCACGAATCTGATCCATTTCCCGCCAAAAATAAGTTTCAGGAACAGTCAGAGCATCCATAAGCCGCTTCCAAGCATCAGGAGAGTCATCATATTTCAAAAAGTAATAATAATCAAGCAAAGAATCAAACCCCCCCTCCAAAGAGCAAGATACAAGCTTTTCTTTTAATATTTCCTCCCCACCAATATCATAATTAATTCCCATTCGGGACTCTATTAAATCGCGCAACAGCGCGACCGTATTATCTGGAAAATTGAAACTTTGTTCATATTTCATAATTAACGTTCATCATTCATTAAGAATGAAAAATAGCACATATATTGCCATAGCACTCCTAGAGTAATAAGCATTTAAATACTTCGCTCTAAGTATGGCAGCCTCAAAAATTTAAGCTTTAGCATCAGCAACTAAGAAGATTGAAAAGCCACCGCCGCACGACGGACAGCCAAATCTGGGTCTGTATAAGCCAACAAGGCCACCTTTCGCTCAGCATAACGATTACCCAAAAGTTCCAGCCCCATCAAAGCAGTCAATCGAACAGAAGCATCTTTATCATCCAAAGCCGAAATTAAAAACTCCGATGCTCGCGGGTGCTTCATCCGCGTAAGAACCTCCACCACAGAACGGCGAACCTCAGCATCAGGGTGAAGCAAACCGCGTCCAACAGCCTCAATATGCTGAGCATCAAGATTAGCCAAAGCCAGCACGCTATCAGCAGTGCGATTTGGATGAGCCGTTAGATTTACCAAAGCCTCTATCGCCAGAGGAGTTGCCAAAGAAGCCAAAGCCTCGATAGCAACCTGGACAATTTCCGTATCAGAATCAAAACTAGCAATATCTGCCAAAGTACCCTCAACTCCACAGCCGCCACGCTTTCCTAAAGCCCGAATAGCATAGCGACGGCGCACCGGCACAGAAGAATTTAGCGCTTTCATTAGCGGCGCTAAAGAATTAGGTTCAGAAATATTCCCCAAAGCCTTCAAAGCAGCAGCCGCCACATCCGGTTCTGCTTCTGTCAGAGGAGCGAGAATAGCCGCCGCTCGATAGCCTCCCAGAAGACCAAGCGCTTCAATAGCAGCCAATCGAACCTGCTGGGCTGAATCATGTTTAGCAACGACTCCCAAAGCATCCACAGACTGAGGAATCTCTAAAGAGCCAAGGGAACGTGCTGCATAATAACGAACCCAGGGGTCAGAATCTTGCAAAGCACTAAGAAGGTGAGAATAAGCCAAAGAGCCATCTATGTGTCCAAAAGCCCTTGCCGCAGCCGCCCGCACCTTGGGAGTATCATTTTGCAAGGCGTGGATTAAAGTAGGTAACACCGGCCCATTTTCAATATAAGGAACCAACTCAACCGCCGCACGCCTCACATTTTCATCAGAATCATGGCAGCGATCTAAAAGCAACGTCACGCATTCAGTAAAAGCAAAATAACCAGCAATTTTAACCGCCGACTCTCGCATCAACGGGTCAGGAGCCTGCAACAAATCCACCATTTTATTAAGCATAGCCGGATGACCCAAAGAATTAAGGGACCCCACCACCGCTTGACGCACACCGGCTTCTGGGTGGCCACAAAGCGATAGTAAAGCATCAAAAGCACGACGATCTCCGATACTAGCCAGCGCCCCAGCCGTCACAACTGTAGTTTCCGGGTCATTTGTCAATAAATCGGTTAAAGCCGGTACTGCACGACTGTCTCCAATTTTTCCCAAAGCCAGTACGGCTGCACGGCGGATTTCTGTATTTTCTGATTGCAGTTGTTCTAAAAGTAGTGGCGTAACTTCCTTGCCATAGCGGACTAGCGCATCCACTGCCAAACTTCGCAGAGCCGGTTTGGCTAGTAACTGAGTCAAAGTATGGTGGACTTCGGGAATATTTAAACGGCTGAGAATCTGTACGCCAATTCGTAACTCAGGGCTACTCTTATTGCGAAGAACCTCAATTAATTTTTCGGCTCCCTCTTTAGTCAGGGCTGCACCTACCACATCTGCAATATAACCACCTTCTTGATAAGTTTTTTCATAGCGCTCATAAAGATTATTAACAGCAATCAGAAGTTCATCGACAGGAAAGCTTGGCTTATTAAACAGCATCCCCAACGGTGCAGCCATACTAGCATCGCCCAACTCTGCCACCGTCTCAGCGACGACTGTGCAAAGCATTTCATCATCCAACAAGGGCACAAGCTGATCAACTACAGTCGGTTCGCCAATTCGTCGCAAACTGTTGAGGGCTGCAAAAGCCAAAAAGAAATCTCCTGACAAAGCAATAGCTGTAAGCGCCTCAACAGCCTCCGTTGCTTTGAGTTCCCCAAGGGCATCAATAGCGTGATAGCGGACATTTTGCTCCTTATCATTAAGAGCTTCAATGAGGGCCGGTATGCCACGAGGATCCATTTGTTCTCCCAAAGCCAAAGCCGAATAAATTCTTAGATCCGTATCACTATCTTTGAGGCAATCTATCAAAGCAGGAATAACATCACACTTGCTCTTCACAAAAAGCTCTAGCACAGCGCTTAAAATGCTGGCGTTGCGGTGAGAAAGTCGTAATGCTCGCAGTAGAGAAGTTGAAAGTGTCGAGCCGCTATGTTCAGAAAGAACTTCCACTACTGCTTTACGCACTCGCCAACTTGCATCTCCCAAGACAGGGAAAAGCAACTCCTGAATTTCTAGTTTATGAGATAAAGGAGCTAAAGCTCGCACGGCTCGCAACCGCACGGATTCATCTGGACTTGTTAGTTCTTTGGGATCAACTGTTAGCTGTTTATCATTTGGTTCTGTGCTCATAACTTTAGATTTTAGATTAAATTTTAGATGGGAGAATGGGGATTGTTAAGGATGGTAGAACTTTATAGTATCTATCTTTGATTTTATATGGCTCGCACCTAGTATGTTTGAGGGCAAGGTTTAGATTTTTAAGGATGATAGAATTTCAGATTATACTAAAGCATTCAAGCATTAAGCTCGCTTGATTATCGCCTCTACCAAGCGGTCGAGGTTTTTTGATTTTTATTGACTTTAATTGTCTTGACAAAACATCTAAAGTAATGTAGATATTTCCGAACTTCAATCTAAAACCTGCCATCCTTAAAAATTGTTAATTCTAGAACTTAAAATCTAAAATTGTTTGAGTCATTTCAAGCAATGTAGTAGCCAAATGTTGAGTTGTTTTTACTTTTTCGCTATGGGATTCTGTTACAAGACGGAGAGTTTCCAATTCTTTAAGAGTACCACCTAAAATAGTTTTTTGCTCTCGGTTGGCATTAGTAATTGATGTGATTTGTTTAGAAATATTGTTGATATTAACAGACATTTCTCTGACGGCTGTAAATTGTTCGCTCATAGCTTTAGCAGTTTGCTCGGATTGTCGGCGGATACTTTCAATAGCAGAAGTAATTTGATTGGTACTGGTTGATTGTTCGCTGATAGCTTTGCTGATTCCCGATATCAGGCGAGTAAGACGTTGGGATTCCGAAGCCATCTGATCGCTAGCCACCGTTTGTTCGGCAAGGGCACGGGCTGTAGAAGAAGCAACACGTCGCATCAATTCAATTGCTTGTAAAATTTGACTGGCTCCGTTTGCTTGTTCGGCAGTAGCGCGGTGAACCTGTGCAGCTTGGGTACTGGTATGCTGGGCGCTTTTAATAATGTCACGAGCTGCTCGTCCCTGTTCATTCATCGCCATTGTAGTTTGAGCGGCAATTTTCCGCATTTGGTTAGTAGTTTGGACGATATTTTGGACAGATTTAACTTGTTCGCTAGTGGCAATGGCAACTTGTTTAGCTTGGGTGGCTGTGGTGTTGATGGCACTAACAACATTTTGACCGGCACCGAGTTGTTCGCTGGTGGCAACGGCAATTTGTTTAACCAATTGAGTTGTTTCTTCAACACCTTGGAGTATAGTTTTTAACCCATTAGCGCCTTCTTCTGCCAATCGACTGCTTTCATCGGCAACTCGTAAGCCTTCATTGGAAGTATTCACAGCAGTTTGCACAACTAGTTGCAAATTTTTAATGATCGTTGCAATATCGGAGGTTGCTTGGGCGGCGCGATCAGCCAGGTTACGGATTTCTTCAGCTACTACAGCAAAACCGCGTCCTGCATCTCCAGCCCGTGCGGCTTCTATGGAGGCATTTAAAGATAACAAGTTGGTGCGTTCAGAAATCAGATTAATCGTATCAACGATAGAACTAATTTCGCCGGTGCGTTTGCCCACATCGCGCATTACATCTGCCGATAACACCATTGAATCCCGAACTCGATTTAATCCTTGAATGCTTTTTTGAACACTTGCTCCGCCAATTTCTGCATCTTTTCGGACTCGTTGAGTAATTTCGTCGGCTTGTTTGGTAAGAGTGCTAACAGAACGAATCGAACGCTCAAGCTGGGAGGCGCTGCTGGCGGCACCGTTGGCGGCATCAGTGATTTGGTTGGCATTTTGAGCTACTCCACTGACAGAACGGGCCATCTCTTCAATGGAAGTAGAAACTTCTTCTATAGAGGCTGCTAGGTTTTCTGTAGTGGCTTGGACTTCTTCAATACTGGCTCCCATTTCGTTGATGGAACTGTTAGTTTTTTCGGCTGCGCTTGTTAAGTCGTTGGCGCTGCTGGCTACGCTTTGTATTGAGCGGGTAATTTCTTCGATGGAGGCTGCTGTTTCGTTTACGGATGCGGTTAGGGAGTCGGTATCTCGACTAACGCTTTTGATTGAGGCGGCAATTTCTGTGATTGAGGCGGTGACTTGAGTTGCTGAGGTTGCCATCTCCTGAGTTGCTTGGTCGGTGGTAGTTATGGATTTGCTTGTTTGTTCAATGGATGTGGCTGTTATAGAACAAGCGGATGCAAGCTGAACTGTGCTGCCGGTGACTTGTTCAATGGATGCTGCCATTTCGTTTACTGAGGAAACGAGTTGTTCTGAGAATTGACTTACTCCTTGAGCCTGATTTGCTGTTTCTGTTAAAAACCCTAGTATTTGGGTGATGTTGTTGATCGGTTCCTTAATGCTGTTAATTTGCAAGATAAAATCTTGATTGCTTTGCTCTCCCATTTGAACGATTTGTTGGACTGTTTGTTGGATTTTTTTTGTTTGAGATTGTAAACTATTGAGAGCCAAGCTATTGAAGCTATATTCTTGTTTCTGAGAACTATTTATAAATTCGGAAGAATTATTTTTTTTGTTTTTTTTGGCCATGATTTTTGTCCTTCATTATTGCAATAAATTAATTTTGATTTTTCTGAAAATAACTTTGTCTAAACTATTTTTTTCAAGTTGTATTTTGAGGATTGATAATTTGTTCAGGATCGACAACTAACAGAGTACGGTTTTTGAGAAAAACAATACCTGATATATATTGATTTGTGCCTTCTTTAATAGTTTCAGGAGGAGGTTGGATGTCTGAATCTCGAATAGATATAAATTCTCTGGCGGTATCTGCAATTAAACCACAAATTCGGTTTCCAATTTGGGTAACTATAAGACGAGTGGCACTGTTGTAGGGGATTTTTTCTAAACCAAATCTCAAGCGCAAATTAATAGCTGGAATTACTTGTCCACGAGAAAAAACAACACCTTCTACAAAAACAGGAGTGTTAGGAACTGGAGTAATATTTTCTATCATTTCCATTTGCCTAACAAGGCTTGTGGCAATGGCGTAGGTTGTGGTGGCAATTTCAAATATAATATAAGTTTGTAAAGGACTGTCTTCGACTTGTATCAACGGAAAACTCCTTTTTTTAAAACTAGAGAATAAAGATTTAGGCCGAATAATAAAAAACTAGATAAAAAAATATCATAGCAGTAATTAACTCTCTTGGAGAGACTCCTGGGGCATTAATAATTGTTACTTAATTCTTGTGAGCTAGGAAGGGGGAAAGCTGTTCATCAAGGAATGGTGGCTGAGTTGTAATAAGGCGGCGGGGTCTAAAATTAGAACTACACGCTTATCACCGAGTTCGGTAGCGCCGGAAATGCCGCTGACTTGAACAAAAGGGTCACTAAGGGGCCGCACGACTATTTCGCGTAAACCGATAATGTGATCAACCACAATGGCAAGAGAACTAAGGTTGTTGCCGAGAACAACGACAGATAAGAGTTCAGGGGATACAGAAGTTAGGGTGGAATTAGTTTTTGGAGGGGAGTTATTTAAATTGTGATTGTCGGTAGGAGATAAGTTAAAAAGAGTGTGAAGACGAAGCAAAGGACAGGGGACGTTTCGGTAGGGGAAAATTTCCTGATTTTCGATAAGACAAAGAGAGGCTGAAGAAACTTGTAGGACTTCGCGCACAGCAGACTGGGGAATAGCGAAAGTTTGAGAACAGACTTTAACAATCAAGGCATCAGCGATAGCTAATGTTAATGGTAGGTGGATAGTAAAACAAGTTCCTTGGTCGGGAATGCTCTTCACTGCTAAAAAGCCTCCGAGTTCAAAAATGGTATTTTTGACAACTGCCATACCAATGCCACGTCCACTGGTTAGGTCGGCAGAGGTGCGGGTAGAAAAGCCAGATTGACAGAGAATTTCAAGAAGAGTGGTTTCGTCTAGCTCGGTGTTGGGAGAAATCAAGCCTTGACTTTTGGCTTTTTGGTGGACAGCGGCGGTGTCGATACCGCGTCCGTCGTCTTCGATTTCAATGACGACCATTTCGCCGGAGGTAAAGGCACGAAGGAAGATGTTGGCTTGTTGAGGTTTGCCTAATTGTAAGCGTTCGGAGATGCTTTCAATGCCATGACTGACGGCATTGCGGACTAAGTGAAGGAGGGGGTCGATCATGCGGTCGATAACAAATTTATCAATTTCGGTGTTTTGACCACTCATTTCGAGGGAAATGTTTTTTTGGCTATCGCGCATTAAGTCTCGAATTACAAATTGCATTCGGGTGAATAGTTCTCCTACCGGCACCAGGCGGACTCGCATGATACCTTCGCGGAGATCACGCAGTTGGCGTTCGAGGGCGAGATTGGTTTGCAGTAATTCTCGCCATTGGGGAGTGGGTAGAGTGTGTTTGAGGTTTTGGATGTTTTCTGTAAGTCGGGAACGCTCGATGACTAATTCTCCAACCATTCGCATCAGTTCATCGAGTTTTGCTAAGTCTACTCGGACGACGGCAGAGGGGAGGGGGGGTGTAGGGGGGGTAGAGATGGATGTTTCGGGTTGGATGGGTTTTTGGGTGGGGGAAATATCTAGGGGTGGAGATGGGGGGGTGTTTGTTGGGTTGTTGGCTGGGGTTGTCTCAGGTAATTCTGTGGCGGGTAATTCATAGGGTATCCA
>DATNQN010000081.1 GCA_036703985.1 Leptolyngbyaceae cyanobacterium | reverse complement strand
ATAATTAACCGTTGTGCCTCAACATTTATGCTTCCGCCCTGACCAGTACTTTCCTTAGTTGTGCCATTATTGATTGCAGAACTAACAATTTCGACAGTGTTAGCCCGGATATTCAGATTTCCGCCATTTCCAGCACCAAGGGTACCGCTACCGCCCACTACCCCATCCCGCACCAACAACCGTCCAGCTTCAATGTTAATATCTCCAGCATCTCCCCTGCCGACAGTACCTGTGAGCAGAACAATTTGCGGATCGAAAGGGTTGAGTGTTCCAGATGCCAGATATTGATTGTAAAATCGCTGATAACCTTCAAGCCCTAGCCCGGTGATTTCTACAGAGTCGGTAGCGCGGATGTTGATATTGCCCCCCAAGCCATCTCCTAATGTGGGAGTAAAAATTTGCGCCCCTCTCTCTACTCGAAGGTTTTGGGCATTGATATCAATCCCTCTGCCGTCTATATTTCCCAGTGTTAATCCATAAATTCGCACGCTACTGAGGGTAACATTTCCCCCTCTGATATCTACTTTCCCAGCACCCAATCCACTCGTGTTGAGGAGCGCAACTTTTGATATTTCAATATTGCCGAAGTTTGGAATACTGTCATAATTTAAAGCTAAACCAAATGGTGTGGGAGTGAAACTAACTAAACCCGGACTCGCTACGCTACCTAAAATAATTTGTCCGGTAGAAGCAGTTAAATAACCTCCATTGATTTGAATGTCACCACCAACTAAGGCTAATGTTTGTCCTGGTCTTACTGCTAATCCTACTTTGTTATCTAAAAGAAATGGGATAGGAAGAGTTGGTAAATTTATCTGTGCGGTTGCTTGGGAGCGATTGACTATGCTACCTGGATTGGCGTCAAATTGTAAGCCGATCGGTACGTTAATTGTTAACAATGATGGTGCGGTTGGATTGGTGGTGCTGAATTCGCTGCCATCGGAAAATCTAATGCTAGAAGCAGTCGAACCGAAAAAGGAACCACCAATATTTAGTTGGGCATTTTGCCCAAAGATAATGCCATTGGGATTAATTAAAAATAAATTAGCCGTACCGTTAGCTCTGATTAATCCATCTATATTAGAAATATTTTTTCCAGTGACGCGACTAAATATATTTTGAATATCGACGGCGTTATTAAAATATGCTTCGCTACCAGTAGGGACAGAAAATTCTTGAAAGCTGTGAAATAAATTTCCCCCAGCAGTTGTAC
The DNA here is from genome assembly GCA_036703985.1 of Leptolyngbyaceae cyanobacterium. Taxonomy (GTDB): domain Bacteria; phylum Cyanobacteriota; class Cyanobacteriia; order Cyanobacteriales; family Aerosakkonemataceae; genus DATNQN01. The sequence goes on along the minus strand of DATNQN010000081.1, from coordinate 19,733 downwards.
CGCCTTCGATGCGAATGCTTTTGCTATCGGGAATGGCAATGCTGTTATTCGGTAGGGTGGCATCGGGAACTATCTGTGCAGTGATGATGTTGGGGTAAAACAGGGACAAACAGGACAGGGTAGTTGCTAAATAGAGCGATCGATCGAGAAACTTCATATTATTTTGGGTTAAGATTGCCAAAAGCACCCAACTTTAGCGCTAATTGTCATTTTTTGGATTAGCACCCGCAGTAAGTATTTTACCATCTTAGAAAAGTCAATATACCAAAAGAATGACATTAGCAAGATCGTGCGATCGCCAGCAGCCTCAACCGCCACACCCAGCTACTTTACTCCAATCACTTCCATTGGCAGCATTGGCTACTAACACTACTTCCCCTTTTTGAGTAACTTCCCATCTTGTCACTTCCACCAGAGGAGATTGTGGCGAGTTGGTATTTTCCCTTCTGAGATCTTCTACTGCACTTGGGGAAAGTATTGATGTAGTTTTATACCAAACTCTGAGCGGGTCGTAAGGGCTTAAGGGTAAACCGCTATTGCCCGTAATTACAAAACTATTTCCCGTGTTAGCGGTACAAGTAGTGGCAATGCGCGAGTTTTCATCAACGTAATTTGCCGACACTTCAACTAACCCCGAACTGGGGTCAACATCAGGTGTATTAATTTCTACCGTACCGCTAAACTCAACACCCCGATCGGAAGTGGCGGTAATATCGTTTTGCGGTGTCAAACTTTCTCGGAACTGAGTGCCAAAAATACCTTGTGCGGCAATGATGACCCGACCCCCAAAACCTCCTTGAGCGTTAGCTGTAATATCGGAATTGCCTAAAGCAGCCAAAGTCCGAGTATTGAGAGAGATATCACCTCCATCGCTGCTGCCAGCATTCGTGGAGATGCTGCTGCCGTTTCGCAAAATGATATTCCCAGCTTGGACGTTAATATTACCTCCACCACCAGAGGAAGTCGCAGCTGTTAAACCGCCATTTTTATCTAGGATTACTAAGTTAGCATTAACGCCCAACGTTCCGGCGTTGCCTACGCCTTCGTTCCTGACGCTAGCTAAACCGCCATCGAAAACTCGGATTACAGGTGTATTAATGGTTACGTTGCCTGCGTTGCCAGAAGGAACATCTGGCAATCTTGCTATTCTTCGGATCGATTCATTTTGAATGGTGGCGGAAGATGCGATCAAACTTGGATTGATGCTGGCTGCTGGTTTGCCACTGATTTCCACAAAATCGGTAGCATTGATGGTGATGCTGGCAGCTTCTCCACTGGCAAAAGTAGAGCCTTCTATTCTTCCGCCATCCCGAACAGTTAAGGATGCAGCTTCTAGTGTCAAATTGCCAGCGTTACCAATTCCTATGGAGGCGGCATTGACGATACTGGGCAGTAATGTTACGGGTTGAATGCTGATTATCTCAATACCATCAGTGGCTCGAATAGTCACGGAACCGCTGTTTCCCGTACCAGCAGTTGTTGAGCCGACAGCCCCTCCACCAGCAATCCTCAATCGCCCTGTCAATAAAGCGGTATCTCCTCCCTCTCCCGCCCCTAAGGTGAAACTTTGGATGCTGCTAACTGCCGATGGATTAACGGGGGATGCGCCAATTATTTCGGTAGATTCGATCGCATTTACGGTGATGTTACCGCCCTTAGCTGGAATGTAGGCAAAAGCATCTATACCTGAGCCATCGGATAATACTAACCGCTGGGATGAAATAGTGATGTTTGACCCAGGCCCACCGAGAGCATCGCTGACGATCGAAGTGTTAACTGTGGCATCCCCATTGGGGTTGCTCAATTCTACTAATTGGGAAGCACGAATTTCGATCGCGCCTGGAGGTAAAGGAGCAAAGTTTTGACTCAAAATCAGAGAAGCATCCCGCATCCTCAAGGAACCAGTTTGGACGAAAATCGAGCCACTCCCCGCCCCGGAAACATCGAGTAATGCTCTTGAAGTAAGTTGGATCTCGCCGTCTTTGTGCACAGCGGAATATCCCAAATTCCAACCGGAAACCGCCGAATCGATACTGACCGAACCTTCTTTAACGCTAGCTAACTCTATGCGTCCCGATGGTGCAGCGACAATACCTCCAGATAGGTTAATGTCACCACCGACGAGAGCGAAAGTTTTTCCCGGTTGCACCCGTAGTCCCCCATTGCTATTACCCCTTCGGAGGGGAAACCAGAATGGTTGTGGCCCGCTAGGTGTGAAATCGTGACCGTTGCCGGAAACGGAGATTGGGGCTGGATTTGCTCCTAACTGCAAGCCGATGGGTACGTTAATCGAGAGCAAGGAAGGCGCAGTGGGATTGGTGGCGCTAAATTCACTCCCATCAGCAAATCTAATACTAGAAGCAGTTGAACCAAGGAACGAACCGCCAATATTTAATTGGGCGTTCTGGCCGAAAATAATACCGTTGGGATTAATTAAAAATAAGTTGGCTGTACCGTTCGCTCTAATTAAGCCATCAATATTAGATATATTTTTACCCGTTACTCGACTAAATATATTTTGAATATCTAAATCCGTTATTAAAAAATGCTTCTTTACCAGTAGTCAGGGAAAATTCTTGAAAACTATGGAAGAGATTGCTACCTGCTTGAGTACCTCCTTCGATGCGGATGGTATTGTGATCCGGTATGGAAATGCTATTGCTGGGTAGGGTGGTATCTGGAACTATTTGTGCAGTGGAGGTGTGGGGGTAAAAAAACCATGAACAGGAAATTACCCCGGCAAAAAATAGCGATTTATCGAGCAAATTCATCTTTTTTGGGTGTATATTAACGTTAACAAAAGCACCCGGCTTGAGTGCTAATAGGTATGTTTGGCACTACCACCCTGGGTCTCTATTTTATCTTTTTTTTGAAAGTCAATATACCAAAAGGATGATATCGCTCAGTGATGTTGAGATCGCGATCGCACTTTTCGATCGTTCAATCGATCAAAGATATAGCAACCGTCAAGGCGGTTAAGGCATTATTAATTTCTTAAACTCTCACCCCTAGTCCCTTGCTATAATTAAACGGCTCAGATGACACGATATGCCTACAGCACGCTACGCGATCGCATTTTCAACCACCACACCCAGCAGTTTTGCTCCAATTACTTCCATTGGCAGCATTGGCTACTAATATCACTTCACCTTTTTGATTAATTTCCCATCTAGTTACTTCTACCAGGGGAGGCTGTGGCGAGTGGGTATTTCCCCTTTTAGAGTCTTCTACCATTCTTGGCAGAGATATTGGTGTTGTGTTATACCAACCCCTAATCGGCTCGAAAGGACTCAAAGGTAAACCGCTATTGCCTGTTACTACAAAACGATTTGCTGTACTAGCGGTGCAGGTAGTGGCAATGCGCGAACTTTCATCAACATAATTTGCCGACAACTCAACTAATCCTGCACTGGGGTCAACATCAGGAGTATTAATTTCTACCACGCCGCTAAACTCAAATCCCAACAGAGAACTGGCGGTGATATCGCTGGCGTCTGTTTGTTGCTCTCGAAATTGCGTACCGAAAATGCCATTAGTTCAAAATACTGCATTGATTTGACTAATCCTTGCGCTTAATTAGTAAAGCAGCAATCAGAGTGAACCCACCACCAATCAAGCTTAGGGCAAGCCAAACGCCAAAATTAAATCCTTTACGTTGAGACACTATTAGCGCCATAGCTGCCATAATAAAGTGAGGCATCAGCAACAAAAAAAAATTTGGTTCGTCTAGTAAATCTGGAATCAAGGCAATTTCCCTCAAAAGCTACTACACAACAATTAGTATAAGATATAAATAAAACGCTTTTAATTACTTACTTTAATTTAGGCTGTTTTGTGTGAGTAAATAATGTAATAATATTTTTATTATACCTTGATTTGCCTTTCAATTAATAAAGATCACCTTCGTAAATTCTAACCTCTAAATTTTTCAGAGATAAACTTAGCCACATTTGCGGGGCCATCCCAAGCTTGTAGAATTTCTTGAATCTCTTTTGCCTTTTGACGTGCTTGGCTGTTAGCTAGAATTTCTTCAATGGTGTTTTGCAAAGATTTCGCTGTAAATTCGTTCTTCTTAAGTCGAATCCCCGCTCCTTTTTGCACTATAAAATCAATATTCTTTTCTTGTTCTGGTTGCATACCTATGCCGACTATTGGCGTGCCTGATACACAAGCTGTCTGCACTGTACCCTGGCCACCATGAATAACTGCCAGGTCAGCCAACGGGTTGACCTTATGTGCAGGTATCCAATCAACTAATAGTACGTTATCTGGCACTTTTACATCCATTTCTTGCAATCGTAACTTCATAGGAGAAATTACACGATATGGCATTTGACTAAAACTTTCGAGGATTTCCTTGATAATAACTCGGTTGCCTGAACTTCCCATAGAAAAATAAATAATAGGTTTATCTTTTGGCAAGTTTAAAATTGTTTTTGGAATCTCTACTTTCAATTTAGCAAAAATGGGGCCAACATAGTACCATTTATCTGGTAGACTGCCCACTCCCGTCAAATCAGGAATATCCGTCACTAATGTATAGTCACCCTCAAACAGATCTGTTAGTTTCTTAAAACGCTTTGTTCCAAAAGCCTTGGCAGCATTATCAAAGGGTTTAGTAAAAATGTTAGTTCTTAGTCCTAATTGATTAGTAAACCAATCTCGAAACGATTTGGGTAAGCACCGAAAGAATGACAATCTGGTATCAAATATGTCAGGCCAACTGGCTAAATTAGCTTCAAAAAAAGGCCGAGTCCAGGCAAATGGACATACGTACACCAAAGGAACACTATATGCTCTAGCTGAAATAAGCGGACTTGGTAAATGATGACAGATTATAGCTGTAGGTTGAATTTCTTTATAGAACGCGATTTCGTTTTTGACCCGTTCGGTTAACTCATTAAAGGTAAAAAGATCTTCAAAAGTTTCGCCTCGCTCTACCTTCATCGCTTGTTCAATTTTTTCCTCTGTCAGCCAAGGCTTTAGCTTATAAAAAGTAAATCCAGCCTCCTCAATCAGATGAACAAACTGTCCTCCGTAACCGTAAAAGGCTAGGTTGAATTCTTCCTGACAGAGCTTGGCGATTTCTATCATGCGTGTTGTGTCGCCCAATCGAAATGGTTCGACACCAAAAAGAATCTTTTTCTTCATAATATTTTTTGATAATTCTTTAAGGAAGTCTCTAAAATCATCTGCTTTTACCTAGAATTGCTCAATTTACTTTCAAACAGCTTTCCTGTCTTGCTCAAATTCTTTATATGCTTCTTGAAACAACTGGTGAATCTGGTTGCCCATTTCTTCTGAATGTTCGTTTATAGCTTTAGAAACCAGCCAATCAAAATCTTCACGCACATCATATTCACTAACCGGATATGGAGATATTTCTTTAAGCCATGTTGTGTGTATGGTAAATCCAAAGTTAAGTTTAGGGTGGCTGAGTCTGTATCTTGGCCCTTGTGCTATGTCTTTGGCATCGAAAATCCAGATCTCGCTATTCTCAGACCAGCCTTTACTGCTGTTATATTTACCATTTTTGTAGGAGAGGAAACTATCGGAATGAACTATAGTACAAGCTATGTAGCCTTCTGTGGAACCCACTTGATCGGGAGTAGGTATGAACTGTATTGAACTAGCAAAGTAACCTGGAGGAAATTTGTAATGATCTGCAATACTTAAATTAGTTTTATCATTTTCGTTTTTTCGCTCAATATGTAGCCGACATAGAGTAGCTGGTACTCCTTGTTTTATAATCTCCAGAATTTCATTTAACGGCAATTCTCGATATTTATACTGTTTGTACATATTGTAGATAAACTCTGTTAAATTATCTTTCCAAGCTCCAAATGCAAGCCAATAAATATCTTCAAATTTTTTCGTAGGCATATTATCACGATACGCATACAGTCCTACGCATCAACTATATTCACGAGATTCTTTTAAGCTCACTATCTCTTCCTTATGCTTTTTCCCTGTTTTTCCATCAATTACATACATTGCCAAACGATTGATATCCATTGAACTGTGAAAGAAACCAGCTAGAGATCTTAAATTTTGATTAACTTCAGGCTCCTGAAAAATAGAACTATCGGTACTATGAATAAATTCAGGTACATCTGTAGCACAATTGAGTGCTGCATGGAGAGTAATTTTTTCCTGAGGATTATCATAGTCTACCAAGAAGTGTCCTATTTCTCTCTGAAGCTTAACTTGCTTTACTTTAATAGGTTCTCCTACTGTCAAATCATTCAACTGGTCACGGGAAACAATATAGATGTGTGTATCAGACAATTGCGGACGAGTTAAATGATTTCTATTTAAACCTAGCTTTTTACCAATCTTGCCTATTTCCTTTAACCATCCATCTTTTAAAGCAGGTATAAAAGTTTTTAAGGCTACTTTGAAAGATGTATCTACGAGGATCACATACTTTTCAGTAAGACCTATCTGATGGATACTTTGCTTAATTTTGATCGGACAGCCATTGGGAAGCACTAACTTCCATTTCTGAATAGAGTTTAAACCATTCCAGCGAACGAGATAAACACCATCCTCCCTACCTAAATTGAACATATTAAACATTGTTGAAAAAGTTTTAGTAAAACAAAAAAATACTTTTATTACAAGAGCGATCCCTATTTGTATAGATTTATTCGCTGGCAAATTCTGAGTATATTTCTTATTATTCAACTTTACTAAATTCTTTAATAAGACAAATAAAAAACTCTTTAGGTCGATTAATTCTCCTAATAAGGTCTCTAAAGATTTTACAATATTAACTGTAAACATTTCATCAGTTTTATAATCAAAACAAGGATGAGTAGAACTCATAATTGGTCTAAAAGGCACAGTAAAAGGGAGTTTAATAAGATCGTTCCAGTCCTTATTTAAACCTATAGGTGCTATAATTTTTAGCGAATAGGGATCGATTTCATAAGGTCTTCCTGCATCCCAGGTTACCAGAAGACGTTCACGGTTTTCTTTAGAAAATTTTACTGATATCAATCCAGTATTTGCGAAGTCACAGATTCCTAATTGATAGGATAAACGTACAAGGCCACAATTTATAAACTTAAGATTTGGATATTTTTTATGAGCAATTTTGTCAACAAAATAAGATAAGTTTTTGATTATTTTGCTTGATAGATGTGCGTGACAATTATTAAAATCTATGCGATAAATCATTCCGTTTCCATTAATCAATGACGTACAACCGTCTTTAGATGGTAAAACTATATATTCAATATTATCAGGCTCCTCTGTTAATTCAGATTTGCTACTATTTGAGATTTTATCACTTTGATTGGGAACAATCAAAGGAGAATCGATAGAACCAGCAGGGGCAATAATGAATAAGTGGCCTTGCAGGTTATTTGGCAATTTGACCTCCTCTTCTGTCAGCCCTTTTTTTTACTGTCAACTTAATCTTGTTAAGTTCTTCTCTACTTACTGACAATATTGCTTTTGGTATGTGTGGTGAAGGAAGAATTTCAGTTGCCGTGCTGCTAATCAACGTAGTTGGTATTTGATCTTCTAAAAACATATTTTTGTTTACCTTTATATAGATTTATTATTCAACCTTAATCATGGTGAGTTGCAACATCAGCATAGTAACAGGGTGTTTTAACCAAGCGAGTTGATAGGCGTGCTTTACCTTCAGCAAAGTCGAGACGGTAAATCATACCATCGCCATTGAAGGCGGAAGTCCAACCATCACCAGTTGGTTTAACAACATATTCGGAATTTGGACATTTTTCTGAATCTACCGACCCGGCTGGGCCAACAATAAATACATGACCTTGCAAATCAAGTGGTAATTCTACTTCCCGTTCTGTTAATCCTTCTTTTATAGTTAGTTTGAGTGGCTGGTGTGCGGAGTCTTGGCCGTAAAATTCCTCTTGACTTACTGATAAGATCGATCGCGGAAATTGTGGCGATGAAGTTTTTTCTGTGCAAGGGTCGTTCGCAAATTCAGCCGAACGTTGAATTTGTTGAGTCATAGCAGCATTATCCCTGGCTACTTCTTTGGCTGTTCAGAAATATACCAAAACCAGTTCAGTAAAGAATTGATTGTAATCACAATTTAACTTGGCGGGGCCGATCGCATCCACGCTCTCAATATCACAAATTAACAAATTAGTCAATATTAAGATAAATAAAATATTTTATTCTTTCCCTGATTGCTCAATCAGCAAAAGTAAAGATTAAATCCTTTAAAGTGAAACAAGTAAATAAAATCTAAATATTCCTCAAAAAGAGAACAATAAAGTATGCACCTGAGTGAAGTCACCCATCCCAACCAGTTGCACGGTCTTTCTACCCATCAACTCAAGCAAATTGCCCGTCAAATCCGGGACAAGCATCTGCAAACCGTAGCAACCAGTGGCGGACACCTTGGCCCTGGTTTGGGAGTAGTGGAACTGACGCTAGGGTTATATCAAACCCTAGATCTCGATCGCGATAAAGTAATCTGGGACGTAGGACACCAAGCCTATCCCCACAAATTGATCACGGGTCGCTACCACCGCTTCCACACCTTGCGGCAAAAAGAAGGCGTTGCTGGCTACCTCAAGCGTTGTGAAAGCAAATTCGACCATTTCGGTGCAGGACACGCTTCTACCAGCATCTCCGCCGCCTTGGGTATGGCCTTAGCGCGAGACCTCAACGGCGACAACTTTAAAGTAGTAGCGGTCATCGGTGATGGTGCGATGACGGGCGGGATGGCATTAGAAGCCATCAACCACGCCGGACATCTGCCCAAAACCAACCTGCTGGTAGTCCTCAACGACAACGAAATGTCCATTTCCCCCAACGTCGGCGCGATTCCCCGCTACCTGAACAAAATGCGCCTCAGTCCGCCGATGCAGTTCATCACCGATAACTTAGAAGAACAATTCAAGCACCTCCCCTTCGTTGGCGATTCGTTCACCCCCGAATTAGCACGCATTAAAGAAGGGATGAAGCGCTTAGCAGTTCCCAAAGTCGGTGCAGTGTTTGAAGAATTAGGCTTCACTTACATGGGGCCAGTGGACGGTCATAATTTAGAAGAACTGATTGCCACTTTCCAACAAGCACACCAAATTCATGGGCCAGTTTTAGTTCACGTCGCCACCGTCAAAGGTAAGGGATACGAACTGGCAGAACAAGACCAAGTTGGCTACCATGCCCAAAGTCCGTTTAATTTGGCAACTGGTAAACCAATTCCCTCCAATAAACCAAAACCCCCCGCTTACTCAAAAGTTTTTGCCCATACTTTAGTCAAATTAGCGGAAAATAATCCCAAAATTGTCGGTATTACGGCGGCAATGGCTACGGGTACTGGTTTGGATAAATTGCAAGCCAAATTACCCAAACAATACATTGATGTAGGCATTGCCGAACAACACGCGGTTACTTTAGCCGCCGGATTAGCTTGTGAGGGAATGCGTCCGGTAGTTGCCATTTATTCCACTTTCCTGCAACGCGCCTTCGACCAAATCATTCACGATGTTTGCATTCAAAAATTGCCTGTCTTCTTCTGTATGGATAGAGCGGGTATCGTGGGTGCGGATGGCCCGACTCACCAAGGAATGTACGATATTTCTTACTTGCGTTGCATTCCTAATATGGTGTTGATGGCACCGAAGGATGAAGCGGAATTGCAACAAATGTTGGTGACGGGGATTGAGTATACTGATGGTGCGATCGCCATGCGCTATCCTCGCGGTAACGGTTACGGCGTACCCCTGATGGAAGAAGGTTGGGAAGCGCTACCAATCGGTAAAGCAGAAATTCTTCGTTCCGGCGATGACGTGCTTTTACTAGGCTACGGTTCGATGGTTTATCCAGCCATGCAAACCGCCGAAATTCTCTCCGAACACGGCATCGAAGCAACTGTAATTAATGCCCGTTTTGTTAAACCTTTGGATACTGAATTAATCGTACCTTTGGCTAAACAAATCGGTCGCGTCGTTACTTTAGAAGAAGGCTGCATTATGGGCGGCTTTGGTTCAGCAGTCATGGAAAGTTTGATGGAAAATGATGTGATAGTTCCAGTCAAACGGATTGGCGTACCCGATATTTTAGTCGATCATGCCGAACCGAAAGAATCTTTTGCAGAACTTGGTTTGACGCCAGCACAGATGGCAGAACGAGTGCGGAATGCTTTCTTTAATCAGCAAGTATCTGTTTCTGTTGTTAGTTAGTCGGCCAATTTTTTAACCGCAGATGAACGCAGATGAATCAAAGAGCGATCTGTGTCGATCTGCGGTTAGACGTTTTAATATAGAGCTAAAGTCTGTGGATTAATATGGTTTGAAAATTTACATTGGAGAATTAGCTTATGAATCCAACAGAAATAGAAATTTTTCAAGCTTCCCAACTGTATGAAACAGACTTTTATGCCTGGACGCAAGCACAAGCAAAATTTCTGCGAGATCATCAATGGAACTTCTTAGATATCCTAAACTTAGTTGAGGAAATAGAATCTTTGGGCAAACAACAACGGCAAGAGTTGAGAAATCGTTTGGGAATTTTGCTAGGACATTTACTCAAATGGGAATTTCAGTCAAGCTTGCGTTCCAAAAGTTGGCTTGCCACAATTCGAGAACAGCGCTACCAAATTTCTGATTTGCTTCAAGAAAGTCCTAGTTTGAAGTCTTATTTACCTGAAGCATTGGAGAAAGGTTACCAGTACGGACTAGCTTTGGCTGTGCGGGAAACCTCTTTGGACTATCAAGATTTTCCCGTAGAGTGTCCTTATACTGTAGAACAGGTATTAGATTTGAAGTTTTTTCCAGGGGAGTAATATCATTTCCGGTTGAATACTTATAATACATTTTTTCCCGTAGGTTGGGTTGAACGGAGTGAAACCCAACTCCAACTTTAAGCGAGTGTTGGGTTTTGTTACCTAAACCCAACCTACAGATATTACAAGGTTAATTATCTATATTCGATCGCATTCTCATAATCATTTTTGACTTTATTTTCATATGCTTCTTGATGGGCAGCATCTTGTTCCCCATAAATAAATGAAAGAAGTACGTAACGACAACCAGATGTCACATCAGTAGCTTCGTGAAGAAGGGAACAAGAGAAGATGACGGCGCTACCAGTATCAGGCTTATAAAGATGAGGCCCATGTTCTGGAAACCTTAGATATCCTCCTTCATATTCATCGGAATTGAGATTGAGAGTCATGGCGAAACGACGATGTGCAGTCCCGCCTGTGGTATTATCCCGATGGGCGCGGAAAAAACCACCTCTGCTAGCGTCGTAACAACCGATGCGATAATCTTCGCGGCGCGTTGCGTCAAATTGAAATGCTTTTTTGATTTGGGGAAATATTCGTCTTTGCATAATGCGATCGAGGCGCATCATGAGTTTTTCATCACTGACAAAGTGATCTCGCCTAATTTTGTGACTGTAGTCAATAATTCCTAAGGTCTTATTTCCATCCTGCCGCATAGAACCTGATTCCCCATTACCTTGGGTTGCCCAAACATGAATCAGTTCGCGACAAAATTCTTTTTCAAGTACGTTAGGAATTATGAGAACAGGCGCTTGCATGGTGATGTGACGGGGTTCTTCTCTTGGCAAGAGAGATTTGACATCTGTTAAAATTTCCCCAGTCGCCACTTCCCAATTACTAAGAGCATAGATTCTGAGGATGCGGAGGTTAATATCTAGTAATATGGCTGTGCGAGTATAAGTTAAGATTGGTTGGTTGTTAATAGGGGTTTCAAAAAGTACGCCATATTGCCTGCTTACATATCCATTTACATCTGAAAGAAGCGGAAATGAGATGTTATTTTCTGCGGCAAACTGTTGGCGAGATTGAGAGGGATCTAAACTAATGCCGCATATTTGAATGTCTAGTTCCGTCCAAGTTGGCATTTGGTCTCGAAACCAATCGGCGATATTTCTGCATTCGGGAATTTCATCTTTGGCATAAAAGAAGATAATTGTTGGTTTTCCGGCTTTATCGGCTAAAATTACAGGGTTTTCTTGTTGATCTGGCAAGTAAAAAAGAGGTGCGGGTTCGCCAAAACTCAAAGTTTTCGTTACTTGGATCATTTCAAAACCTCAATTTAACTGAAAATTTTTTAGGATGCCGCCGCAGTAATGCTTGCTACCATGGTAACGCTAAACTCTAATTAGAATAAACTAGCTGCCTGAATATCGATCGCCTTTGCTATGATGCCGATCTTCGCCAAGAGGTGGCAAGCAGACAGGCACGGTAAAAAAGAAGAGAAGTTACATAATTTATGTTCGATGCTCCATTGGCAATAAACTAGATATCACTACTGCTGAAGATTCGTTTGCAAAACTCAAAAATCTATAATCCATTTATGAACCCCGTTACCTCTCAAGTGTTCCCAGTGATTTGGCAAAACGATCGCGTTTTACTGATCGACCAAAATCGTCTACCAACTGAATACACTTTTGTCGAAATTACTCGTTGCGAAGATATGGCACGCGCGATTAAAACCATGATCGTGCGGGGCGCACCTGCGATCGGCGTAGCAGCAGCCTATGGAATGTATCTGGGCGCAAGAGATATTGAAACGGAAAACCGCGATGAATTTCTCCACAAACTAGCAGAACTTGCCGAAATATTGCGGCAAACTCGTCCAACAGCCGTAAATTTATTTTGGGCTATTCAGAGAATGTTAAATACGGCTCGCCAAACTTTAGGGCCAGTAGAATATTTGAAAACAGTATTATTAAAAACAGCGCAAACTATCAATGAAGAAGATATCCAAACTTGTCAGTCAATCGGTGACAAAGGTTTGGCAGTTTTACCCGCTAAACCAGAAAAATTAACTATTTTGACTCATTGCAATGCTGGTGCTTTGGCAACTGCTGGCTACGGTACGGCATTAGGGGTAGTGCGTTCCGCTTGGAAAGCCGAACGTTTGGGTAGAGTTTTTGCTGATGAAACTCGTCCTCGTTTGCAAGGTGCAAAACTAACAGCTTGGGAATGCGTGCAAGAAGGGATTCCCGTTACTTTAATTACCGATAATATGGCAGCGCACTGCATGAAACAAGGCTTAATTCATGCGGTTGTAGTTGGTGCAGATCGCATTGCTGCTAATGGAGATACTGCCAATAAAATTGGTACTTACAGTTTAGCAATTGTGGCTAAAGCACATAAAGTTCCTTTCTTTGTGGCAGCACCTCTTTCGACAATTGATTTTTCTATTTCTAATGGTAGTTTAATTCCCATTGAAGAACGCGATCCGGTGGAAATTTACCAAGTAGGAAATACCAAGTTAACAGCAGAGGGAGTAGAATTTTACAATCCTGCTTTCGACGTGACCCCTGCTGAATTGATTACTGCCATTATCACGGAACACGGTGCAGTTGCTCCCGCTGAGTTAATTAGTTTTCAAGAAAAACAAGTGGTTTAGGTAGGAGAATTCTCCGAGCCAAAATTCAGAATTAAGAATTAGGCTAACTTCTGAATTCTGGATTTGGCACTCTTCGTTTAGGTGAGTTTTATGAGAAAAAGATATAAAGATAGGTGGTTGCGATATCTGCTTCAGAAAAAAGAAAATAAAACCCATTTTAAAACTCTTATGTTGATAGCGATATTAATAGGAGGAATTTTATTAAGTAGTATTTTTATTGGATTTGTGCAATCTGCGGGTAGTTAGGCGTTATAGCGATCGTAAATGAATTGCGAACAATTAAACCCCACCCTAGCCCTGCCCTTGGTAAGGGCAGGGCTAGGGTGGGGTTGATTACTTAAATAGGATCGCTATATATCATGTGCGGTAGCTTATATCGAATACTCAAATGTTTGCTACAGATAAATGATGGGGAGGTGGGGAGATGGGGGGATGGGGAGAGAGATCTGTAGCATTATTTTTTCTATTCGATATTACTCATAGTAAAGCTTGTTCGTAGTGAGGAATTTATTCCTTAGATTGAGGACTAAAGTCCTCACTACAAACTATGCCAGGAAAATCGATTGTAAAAACGTAACTTGCGTTAATTAGGAAAATCAATAAGAAGTCGATGAGTACTCAAAGAAGTCAGTGCAGATCTCGAACAGTGTTCTGATTTAATAGAGAATATAAACGAGAAGACAAGTTTAACCTCTCGCTTTACTTCCACAAGACAATGAGTACCGAACTGCGCGTTAAATTTCTGCAATATGTCGTCAAGAAAAATAACAGTCAAGGATTTACTTTTTTCGAGATTCTGATTGTCATTTTTATTTTGGGAGGTTTAGTTGCGATCGCGAGCGTTTTACCTAATTTTCTACATCCTGGAAATAAAGCAGTACAAGCAGAAGCAAAACAATATGTTGGCTCAATGAACAGAGGGCAGCAGGCATATTATGTAGAAAATGGGAAATTTGTAACCAAAAGCGATCCTGAAAGCTGGAATAGCTTGGGTATTGGCATTAGAACTCAAACCACCAACTATACTTATTCTATAAGCGGTAACAAAAAAGCTGTATTTAACTACGGTATTCTTAGAGAAGATGCTCCCAACCAGACGAAAAAAAGTTATGTAGGTGGTGTTTTTGAGATATCTGATATAAGCCTTTCAGAAGAAAAAACTACAGTCGCTATTATTTGTGAAACAAAATCACCTACCACTACTAAACCTGCCGAACCGATTTTACGAGATGATGTGATAACCTGCGGTGAAGATACTATTCCAATTACCGATCTGCAAAGCTTAATTTTAGCATCTGATTATGCTGAAGGGCTGACTGAAGCACAGGAAAAACATTATGCTCAAAAAGGCTCTTTTACCAATTCGCTGCCAGCTTTAGGTTTTAAAATCAAAGCTCAAACTGAATTTTATCAATACTCAGTTAATAGTAGTGCTAATGCTGCTTTTCATTATGCAAAATCCCGTCACCCTAAATATCCTAGTTATGTCGGAGGAGTATTTTTAGTTCCCAATTCTAATCAAGGTAAAGCTAAAACAGTCTCTATTTTTTGTCAAACCATATCTCCCGGTAATCAGCAAGCAGCTAATCCAACTTATAAAAATAATGTATTAAGATGTGGTGCTAACACAAAGCAATTATCCACTTATAACGAATATCAATACTTGGAAAGTATCAACCAATCCCAAAAAAGTTACTATTCACAACATCGTAAATTCGCTAATTCTATTCAACAATTAGGAAGTGGAGTAATAGAGACAAACTTATACAAATATTCTTTGGTTACAACTCCTACTGCTACATTCAGTTATGCAATAGCAAAAGTAAATTCATCCACTAATACTAACTATGTTGGGGGCGTTTTCGTAGTACCGGGAACGGCGAAAAATCAAACCAAAACAGTAGCAATTGTCTGTCGAGATTATTATTCAAGTGAGAAATTACCCGCTAGTCCAATTTACAAAAATGGCATTCTTGCTTGCGGCGATCGTACAACAGAAGTGAGCAGAAATTCACCCTAATGGATATATAGTATTACCAGTAGCCGGATCGAACGCGAATAACCGATCGAGATTGCATTGTATAGAAATGCGATCGCCCACACTCACCCGCACATCCGGCGAACCGTAAACGTTCAACACCACACCCGTTCCCGGTAAACTCCCGCGAATCAAAACCTCTTTCCCCAAAGGTTCTACTACCTTCACTTCAACTATCAACTCGCCGTAACTCCTCTGTTTTTCTTCTTGGTGTCTTGGGGGTGCGATCGCAAAAACATCTTCCGGACGAATACCCAAGTCAAAACCTTGACCCTCTCTCGGTTGCAACTTATCCCTCATCATGGCAGGACAATCTAAAAATCGATCGCCCAACTTAAATCGATCGCCCGTATAAATTGCAGGCAAAATATTCATCGGCGGACTACCCAAAAAAGTTGCCACCATTCGATTAGCAGGACGGGCATAAACGGCTTGCGGTTCGCCAATTTGTTGAATTTTTCCGCGATTTAAAATCACGATTTTATCCGCTAGAGTCATCGCTTCTACTCGATCGTGAGTTACATAAATAGTAGTAATTCCCACTCTTTGGTGCAATTGTTTTAACTCTGCTCTTGTATCATCTCGCAATTGGGCATCTAAATTAGATAAAGGTTCATCTAAGAGAAAAACTTTCGGTTCTCTAGCAATTGCCCTTCCTAAAGCTACCCGTTGTTGCTGTCCTCCCGATAACTGTTTGGGTTTCCGATCTAACAGGTGAGAAATATCGAGCGATCGCGCTACCTTTTCTACTCTTTCCTTAATTATTTTCGGGTCAACTTTCCGCATTTGCAAGCCAAAAGCCAAATTTTCTGCCACCGTCATGTGAGGATAAAGGGCGTAGTTTTGAAACACCATCGCCACATCTCTTTGTCTCGGTGGAATATCATTTACTAACGTATCGCCAATATAAAGATTACCGCTAGTTGCTGTTTCTAATCCCGCGATCGTTCGCAAAATCGTAGACTTGCCGCAACCTGAAGGCCCAAGCAATACCCAAAATTGACCGTCGGGAACTTCAAAGCTAATATCTTCGATCGCGATCGTGTTATTAAAACGACGAGTAATTTTGTCTAATTTAACGTTGGTCATTTGTTATTTTTCATTAGTCATTAGTCATTGGTCATTTGTCATTTGGTTATAACTAATGACCGATGACTGATGACTAATGACGATTATCCATTAGCTAACTGTTCTAATTCTGAAACTACTCGCTCCAATTCGTCAACCAGAGGCGATGACCAAACTTTGCGATATGCTTCTACTAAACTGCGATAATACCAAAGACTACCTTCCCTACCTCCTTTGAAGCGCTGCCAAACTGACTCGCCCAATGTGCGATAGTCTTGCAAGATCGATCGCGCATTATGCAGTTTATCCGATGCCGAAACTAATAGCACCGATGGGGAAGCGGTAGCTATGCTGGCAATAAAAATCTCTTTTCTTTCTCGCCAAGGTGGTTTAGGTATGATATCTGCATCCGTACAACCATCCACAATTGCAGTTACCCGATCCCCAAAACGGCGGCGAATTTCTTCCCTAGTAGCAGCACCGCCTCGATCTTCTACCGCGTCATGCAATAAAGCAGAAATAGCTTCCTCTTCATCTGCGCCATATTCCAAAGCAATGCCGGTCACTCCTAACAAATGTGCGATGTAAGGAACGCCGCTACCTTTGCGAACTTGAGTAGCGTGTAGTTCGCTAGCAAAAATGAGGGCTTCGGTAAACTTTTTGGAAAGAATCATTTGAATAATTGCCGATCTTTTTGTTTTTATACTACATTGTTATTTTCGCAATTACCTGGTATTTTTCGGATTGCTTAACATAAACTTCTATGTAACTCCTCTGTTCGATATGTAAGGTGTCATTCCGCAACAAAATAAATGCCAAAACATTTTTTTTTATTTGCCCGCTCGTTTTTGTATCAAGACTTCGGTCTAGTTAATTCAATGCTGAGTGCTGGTATTAGCGATGATAGAGTTACCTTTCGGCAATTCTAAATGAAGTATTTGAGTTCGGAAGCGATCGCGCTAATTTTGGCAGGAATTCAGCAATTAACCGTTATCTTTATCTGCATTTGGAAAACCTGCATCTGCGGTCAAAAATAATTAAATTTTATAGTTCATTATAGTTCGCCAAATTAGCAAACAGGTAATATGATCGGTATTTGTTGTACAGAGGAAACAGCTAGCTATGTCAGGCCCAATTTTAGAAGGCTTTTATGACTTAACTGCCAACGCTGACACTTTTCAGGTAACAGCCGGACTACTCGGAGGGTTGCCAGGAGGACTGCGCGGACTTGAAGGCAATGATGCGATTACTGGTTCTACAGCACCCGATCTTATCAACGGCAATCAAGGAAACGATACCATTTCTGGTGGTGAAGGCATAGATGCACTATATGGTGGTGCAGGCGACGACTTTCTCTTCGGCAACCAGAATAGAGATCATTTATTTGGTGGTAATGGTGCCGATTTTCTTTACGGAGGTAATGACAACGATTACCTATTTGGCAATCAAGAAAACGATCGACTTTTTGGTGAAAAAGGTGATGATATCCTGCGGGGTGGTAAAGGGCAAGACATTTTATCCGGACTCGATGGCAATGACATTTTAATTGGCGATTTTGACAAAGACACTTTAATAGGTGGTGCTGGAGATGATATTCTCGTATTGAGAACAGATACGGCTGTCACAGACCCAGCTTTAGCAGATATTATCAGAGAGTTTAATAACGGTTTTGATAACATTGGATTAACTAACGGTTTAACGGCGGCAGACCTTTCTTTAGAAGCAACATCTCTCACTGTTGGTAGTTCAGATACTTTAATAAGAATTAAATCTTCGGGGGCAATTTTAGGATTAGTTGAGGGAATATTGCCGAATCAAATAGATGCCGATCGCTTCATTTCTGTAGATGCTTTATTAACCGCCGAAAGTAACAATATTGCTAACTTAATCGCCAGTATTCCTCGCGCTAGCAGTACGATCCAAACCCAACCACTTGCATCTACTGCTCCCATTAATGTTAGCCTTAACTCATTACCTGCACCGTTCCAATCTCAAAGCACCATCAAGCCCGCTCAACCAGTTCCCATTCCAGACAATCCCACATTCCAAGTACCGGCAGGTTTTCAAGTAAATGTATTTGCGGCTGGTTTGGAACACGCCCGTTGGTTAACCCTGACTCCCACAGGTGATGTATTACTAGCTGAAAGTACCCCCAATCGCATTAGTTTGTTAAGAGATAGCAATGGGGATGGAGTAGCTGATTTTCGTACCGTATTTGCCGATGCCAGCAATGGTTTGAATATACCATTTGGTATGGTTTTTACTAACGGTTATTTTTATGTTGGTAACACCGATTCAGTGATGCGTTTCCCCTACGTTAACGGTCAATTACAACTCTCAGGTGTAGGGGAAATAATTACTGAATTTCCAGGTGGCGGTCACGTAACTCGCAGTCTCGCACTTTCTCCCAACGGGCAACAATTGTATGTTGGGATCGGTTCTTTTTCTAATGTAAATGTCGAACCTTTACCGCGTGCTTCCGTGCAAGTAATGAATCTGGATGGTTCTAATCGACAAACTTTTGCTTCTGGTTTGCGAAACCCGGTGGGATTGGATTTTAACCCAGCAACAGGACAACTTTTCACGGTGGTAAACGAACGTGATGGTTTAGGGGATGATTTAGTACCGGATTATTTAACTGGTTTAAATGCTGGGGAATTTTACGGTTGGCCTTATGCTTACCTATCTCCTAATTTACTCGATCCGCGCCGCACGGTGAACGGACAAAGCCAGAATCCAACTTTAGCCGCCAGTACCCGCACTCCCGATGTATTGTTCCAATCCCATTCTGCACCGATCGGATTAGAATTTTACACTGGTCAAACATTCCCCCAAGAATATCGTAATGGTGCATTTGTAGCGTTTCGCGGTTCTTGGAATCGCAGCCAAGGTACCGGTTACAAACTGGTGTTTGCACCTTTCGATAACAATGGTCGTCCTAATGGTTCCTATCAAGATTTTCTAACTGGTTTTCTGTTAGATCCTGCTGGGCCAACTGTTTGGGGAAGACCGACAGGTTTGCAAACTATGCCGGATGGTAGTTTGTTATTTGCTGATGATACTAATAATCGAATTTATCGGGTGCAGTACACGGGATAGTCAAATCAATTCAAAATTCAAAATTATTAATTCAAAATTACAATCAGTGGGGGCTTGAACCCACCACTGATTGAAAACCGCCAAATGTTTAATTTTGGCGGGAGCCTGTACTCTGAATTGTTTAATTCAAAATTAATCTT